>JAUIMA010000144.1 GCA_030432675.1 Candidatus Hydrogenedentota bacterium
CCGGCGGCCAAGGTCATTTTCCACGCCGCATCATTGAGGAATTTGATGTTTTCTTGTTTGTCGCGGATGATGACGGCATCGGGCGTATTTTCCAGCGCGCGAACAAATCGCTCTTCGCTCTTCTGGAGGGCCCGGGCTGCCTTTCGCTCGCTTGTTTCGTCGCGAAAGACGATGACGACACCCCAAATTTCCCCTTCGTCATCACGAATGGGAGCGCAGCTGTCTGAAATCGGAAGCTCGGTGCCACCTTTTCCGGTAATGACCATGGGCCGTGCAGGCGTGTGTGCAAGGGGGGTGTGCATCGCGCGCTCGATCGGGTGTCGAACAGCCCCGCCGTTTTCTTCAAAGCAGACGTCATATACCTGTTCGAGGGGCATCTTGCACGCTTCTTCCAGCGACCAGCCGGTCAAGGACTCGGCCACCGGATTCATCCACTCAATATCTCCCGCTCGATTGAGCGTAATGACGCCGTCACCGATGCCCAACAGGGTGGCGCGAAAGCGGCTATTACTTTCCTGGAGCGCGTTCACCAGATGGAGGCGTGCGCGCTGGTCGGACAGAATTCGACCGATGAGTACCGTTGCAAGCGGAAAGGTGAGCAGCACATGGGGGCCGACCTGTCGCAAGACCGAAAGCCCGGCACCATCTGGCAGCGTAAACATCATCAGCAGCATTGCGATGTGTACGGAAATTCCCAGACCCAAGAGATCCGTAATTCTTACAAGGTAGGCGTTGTCTCGGCGGCGGTAGTGAAAGTACACGCCAATGATGAAGGCGCTTCCAATCACAAGCAGGCCGGTAAGGGCGCCGTCTCCCCCTTGCATTGCCCGATATGTGGCGGCCATCACGGTGGCAATGATGCCCGAGAGCGGGCCGAAGAAGAACGCACACAGGCTTAGCACTACCGAACGTCCGTCGAAGATTAGGCCTGGACCGAGGACGAGGGGGTTCATCATGCCCACAAGGGCGACCAGTCCGAAGAGAATTCCTTGGCAGACCGCCCCCACGCGTCGTTCCCAATGCTGTCCGACAAATCCTGAGACCACACTGAGCGCCGCCAGCAACGCTAGATTTTGAATTAGTTCAACTAAGGTAACCATACCACTTTCGGCATTGTGATAGTGTTGCCGTCCTTTAGGGTGGCATTATACACGTTTTTTTTGGAAAGGAGGCGATTCCAGCCGTTTATCTTCAGATTGATGAGGCGGTTGTATATCACGTCTGAATCGCTTAAAATCTCTTCGGGGTCATGGTATGATGCAGGTATTAAAAGAGGAGCATCCCATTGGGTCTCGGTAATACAGAGCGGGTCGGTGATTTCGATGCCCTCTACCGCAGAAATATGCAGCTGATAAGGCAGGTGGATCATCTCTCCACACTGCGTGAGATCAGTCTTGCCATCACCGAGACCCTCGAACTTCATGAGGCACTTCCCATCATTGCCAACGTGGTTCAAGGGTCATTGGACGTGCGGCGGCTTACCCTGTATGAATTGAGTAAAGATGGCGCATCGTTGCATCCTCTTGTAGCGCGCTATGGAAAAGATCTCAT
The DNA here is from genome assembly GCA_030432675.1 of Candidatus Hydrogenedentota bacterium. Taxonomy (GTDB): domain Bacteria; phylum Hydrogenedentota; class Hydrogenedentia; order Hydrogenedentales; family JAEUWI01; genus JAEUWI01. Next base: position 1,552 of record JAUIMA010000144.1, read on the forward strand.
TACGCGGGATCGCCTGGTGGAAGATACATTGCCCGCGAGAGGTACCCGATTTGAGAAGGCGCTTCAGGATCGGGTGGTGACGTTGCACCATCAGGGGGGGCACGCGGAGGCCATCATCCCGCTCGTTGCTAAGAATGAGCCCTTGGGGCTGCTGGTACTGGAGGCACCTGAGGATGGCGAAGCCTTTCACGAAGAAGACCGGGACCTCTTCAGGCAACTGGGCTCTCAGATTGCGGTCGCTATACACAATGCGAATCTCTACGCGTTGGCTGTGACGGATGGGTTGACTGGCCTGTTCGTTCGTCGTTATTTTGATTTGCGTCTGGAAGAAGAATTTGCCGCAGCGCGCCGCTACAACCGAAAATTCTCGGTGCTTCTTTTTGACATCGACCATTTCAAAAAGTTTAATGATACCCATGGTCATCAGACGGGAGATCTCGTCTTGCAGCAGTTTTCCCGTCTTTTGGAGCAACGCACGCGGGATGCCGACATCTGCTGCCGATATGGTGGCGAGGAAATGACCGTTATCCTACCGGAGACCGCGTTGGATGAAGCCGCGTTTCTGGCCAATAAGCTGTGCCGCCAGATCCGGCGCCATCAATTTGTCGGCTCTAATGGCCAGGACTTGTCCGTGACGACGAGTATTGGGGTTGCGGAATATACCCGTACCCGGCAGGCACCAGGCGAAATAGTTGAGGCAGCGGATAAGGCCCTGTATCGCGCCAAGGCAACGGGGCGGGACCGCGTAGAATTGGATGGGGTGTAACGTCATGTCCGACTCAATGAAGGTCAACAATCGGAAATCGTTTGTCTCCGCCGCAGTGCTATCCTGCATTGCGCTTCTCTTCGTCACCGGGTGCTCGCCATCACCGGCTCCGCCGCCCCCACTCCCCGAGTCTGCACCCGTTGCGCCTGTGCCTCCGCCGCGTCCGTTGGTGACGCAAGCGCAATTCGAAAAACTACTCTATGACACGCCCTATGCTGATGTCGTAGAGTTTTTGGGCATGGAGCCGTCCCGTCAGGAGTCCACGTACAACGAAGGCGTAGATGGGTACACGCGACCCTCCCTGGTCGCCTGGTATATTTGGGAAAACCCGGACGGCTCGTTTATGCGGCTTGGATTTACCAAGAAGGTGCTCACGGAAAAGCAGTCCGACGGCCTGCCCGCCCGTTAGTGTCCCTGTTGCGCTTGCTTGAGCTGGTGGTTACGGGTATATCTCACCAATTGCTCGGCGCATTTGTGGAGAAGCTCGGTGATGTCCTCGTCGAGGCAGTGGCCGGCGTCATCCAGTTTCGTATGGGCCTCCGCTACGGAAACGGGGTACGGCAATACGATGGCACCCAAATGAGAGCTTACACTCCGAAGATGCTCCAGCGATTTTATGGCACCGAGGCGGCCCGCAGCGATTCCCAGCAATGAGACAGGTTTGCCTTCCATAATGGAGGGGTAGCCCATGTTGTCAATGAGCACCTTCAACACACTGCTGTAGCTGCCGTGGTATTCCGGCGTCGACAGGATGAAGCCATCCGCGTCTTTTGTGCGAGCGATGAGCGCCTCCTGCAGGGGAATCGACGCCTCTTCGCCGGGAAATGCCAGTTTAAAATCGCACGGGTCAATGCAGTCAATGGTGACGTCGGGGTAGGCGCGTAGCACGTCCATCAGTAAGTCCAGAAAACGGCGGGTATACCCGTCGCGGCGGACGCTACCGGCAATGGCGACAAGGTGAATCTTGTGTGCATGTGATAGTTCGGTCATGGGGTCTTCCACTCAGGTCGGAGCATGGGGCAGTCGCGTCGGGCGACGCAGGGGGTTGCACTCGGATACCGCATTCTGCCAGCATACTGCGTGCCGATTCCACCTGACGGTGTCGGACCCCTCTCTCCCACCTCCGCAAACCCCGATGATTGTAAGGAGCACTCCCATGAGATTACTGACTGCACTGACGCTGCTGGTCCTGGCCTTTTCGAATTCCACCACGTACGCCCTGGAGGCGACGGTGATGTCCTTCAATATACGATTTGGCACGGCGAATGATGGCCCTGACGCGTGGGAGCATCGCCGCGAGATGGTGGTAGAAACCATCCGGGATGCCGAGCCGGATATCGTTGGGCTTCAAGAGTGCCTGGATTTCCAGGCGATGTACATCGTCGAAAATCTTGCGAATTATGCCTGGATTGGACTCGGACGCGATGCGGATGGCACGGGCGAAATGACTGCTATCGTTTATCGCACCGATCGGCTACTTCCCGTCGCGACCAATCATCATTGGCTCTCAGAGACCCCTCAAATTCCAGGTTCCGTATCGTGGGACTCCAGCCTTACCCGAATCGTATCCCGGATCATGTTTTTTCATATTCAGGAGAAAAGTCGCTTTGCATTCTACAACACCCACTTTGACCACCGCGGCGAAGTGGCGCGACAGGAAAGTTCCCGGCTTCTCGTTGCACTGATGAGTAAGGAGACCGTCCCTGTGGTACTTACCGGGGACTTCAATGCCGCCGGTGGAGACAGTGAGCCGTGGCGAATCCTGATAGCTGGGGGATTTCTCGACGCATGGGATAACGCCAAGGAACAATCGGGACCGGCCAATACGTGGAACGGGTTTAAGAAGCCAGCCGCAGATGCTCACAAACGCATAGACTGGATTTTTGTATCTCCCGGAGTCTCGGTGTCCACCTGCACGACGATTGACCGGGATGTAGACGGGCATTTCCCCTCCGATCACTTTCCTGTTGTCGCCCGGGTACACCTGTCGGAAGAAGGCTGAACAGAACGGATTTTCAGCTTCCGTTCCTACAAAATGCAGGGCACTTCGCGGTGCCGTGATAGTCCGTGGCTCCTACTTGGTAGCGAGCCACGGTTTTTTTTGTGCGGTGTCGTGCCATATGGTGCGGAAATAACGGACATCTATATGCGCACTTTCGTGCGATCTGATTGTTCTTTCGGACGTCATAGTGCTTCAAAATACGGGGTATTCCGGTTCGATTTCCCAATTGAATTGCAGATTTTCTCCCCAAGTTATCCACAGAAAGGCAATTTTTTCATTTCATTTAGGTGTGGTGTAAGGGGTTGTTTTTAAAAAGGTTACAATATGTATGACGTAAATGTAAATTTTTTGTGTTGCCTAAAAGTGCAAAATATTGCAGTTTTTATTTTTTTTTCTTGACGTGGCCGAAAATCCATGGTATAAGCCGGGCAAGATTGAACGCGAAAACGAGTCTTTTAACCCGTCTCGAAAGGAGGTGATTGCTACTATGAAACAATGCACGTTATGTAATGAGCACATTGAAGATGTCGACTTCGAATTTGGAGAAGCCGTTGACCTTGAAGGTGAGTGCTGGCATGCCGAGTGTTACTACGAATATTTCGGCGAGGTACTGGAAACGGTATAAGTCGGCACATAGTTTTGTCGTTTAGGTGCCTCGGAGGGGTATTGGAATCCCGTCCGAGGTTTTTTCTTTATTCGGGGGAAGGCGCCGCAGGGCGCGCCAGCGAAGGCACACTTCGCGCCACCCCACCTTTCGGGTGTGGGTGAACAGGCTTGTTCAGAGCATGCTGTGATTGTTAGACTCTTGACAGGATGTAGTACTGCATCCACAGGGCGTGCGCCAAATGTGGTTGTGCGGGCCTGAATTCAAGCAAAGTTGATGAGTGAGACCATACAGCCAGTGGCGATTGGCCACCGCTGTTTACCCCCGTCGGGATGTAGATACCGTGCAATTAAAACGTTCCAAGAAAACTGCTGATGTCGTTCTCCCCTTTGAACGCCCCCTTGTCGATATGGAAGAACAGATCGCCGCTGCGGAAACAGATGAAGCCCGTGCCGAACTGATGGCCCAGCGGGATGCCCAGCGCGAAGCAATCTTCGCCAACATTTCTCCCTGGGAGCGGGTTTTGCTCGCGCGCCACCCGCAGCGCCCCCGGATGCGCGCCTTCGTCGAACATGTTTTCGATGATTTCGTAGAACTCCACGGAGACCGTGCGTTGGGAGATGACCCGGCCATGGTGACAGGGATCGCCCGCTTCCAAGGCCAGACGGTTTTCGTCGTCGGCCAACAAAAAGGGGTCGACACCGACGAAAAGGTGCGGTGTAATTTTGGTATGGCCCACCCGGAGGGCTACCGGAAGGCCTTGCGCATGTATCGCATGGCCGAACGGCTCGGCCACCCCGTCATTACCATTGTCGACACACCTGCTGCTCACCCGGGTATTGATGCCGAAGCCCACGGGCAGGGTTACGCTATTGCCTATAATCTCCTGGAATCTTTCAAAATCAATACACCCATTCTTTCCATTATTCTCAGCGAAGGCGGTAGTGGCGGGGCCTTGGCCATCGCGGTGGGCGACCGAATTGCCATGTTTGAGAATGCGGTCTATGTGATTTGTCCCCCTGAGCGGTGTGCTGAAATCCTTTGGCGCGATGTAGAGAAAAAAGAAATGGCGGCATCTGCCCTGCGGGTTTCTGCGGCGGATCTCAAGGAATTGGGCGTCATTGACAGCATCCTCAAGGAGCCTAACGGTGGAGCGCACCGCGATCTCGACAGTGCGGCCGCATCAATGGTTACGGAGATCGAGTCCTTCCTTGCCCAAGCGGCCGCTGGTGGATGGAAATTGGCCGATCGCCAGGCGCGCTTTCAGCAGATGGGACAGTGGCTTGATTCTGTGCCGGAACTCCCCCAGGAAGAACCGGAAGCCTCGGCCGAGGAGGCAGACGGATCTGAATCGAAGGCGAAAGAGGATGCCGAAACGGCGGACGTAGCGGAATAAATGTGAGCACCCCCCCGCTGGAATCTATTTCGGAAGGCGTGCTCCTTCGGGTGCGGGTACAGCCGAAAGCATCGCGCAATAGTGTGATGGTGGATGAAACGGGTCGGGTGCGCGTTGCGCTGACGGCCCCTCCGGTGGACGGTGCCGCCAATACAGCCCTTTTGCGTTTTATGGCCCGGCAATTGGGCCTGAAACGACGCCAGATTCAGTTGCATTCGGGGGCACGTAGCCGCGATAAATCGCTCCTGCTGACCGATTGTTCGCTGACGCAGGTCGCCTCTTTTCTAGGAGTGGGGTCGGCGCAGAAATGATGTAAATTATAACCCCGAACGCAGAGGGCGGTGGTTTAAAGTATTAGACATAAATCTGTAAAACTGTGAGAGGGTTGGCGAGTTGTTACATGATCAGGTTACGGAAGCGGCGGATTACATTCGTGCCCGGAGCGCACAGAAACCCCGCGTTGCGGTCGTGCTGGGCACGGGGCTGGGTGCTTTCGTGGAGCGTCTTACGGACAGTACGCGGCTATCCTACGAGGGTATCCCCCACTTTCCATCGGCCACGGTTGATACCCATGCCGGGGAACTGGTCCTGGGAATGCTGGGCGATGTCCCTGTGCTCGCCTTATCGGGGCGCTTTCACTACTATGAAGGGTACAGCCTGCAGGAAGTGACGTTTCCGGTACGCGTTGCCAAGGCCCTGGGGGTTGATACCCTGGTGGTCTCGAACGCAGCCGGTGGCCTCAATCCCCAATTCAAGGCGGGTGATTTGATGTTGATCTCCGATCACATCAATTTTATCGGAGACAATCCACTTATCGGGCCCAATGATGACGCGTTGGGTCCCCGCTTTCCCGATATGTGCGAGCCCTATTCGGAAGACTTGCTTGCACTGACCGAAGAGAAAGCCCTGGCCATGGGGATTAAGACACAGCGGGGTGTCTATCTCGCCTGTAGCGGGCCCTGCCTGGAAACCCGGGCGGAATATCGTATGATGCGCCATATCGGCGCCGATGCGGTAGGGATGAGCACCGTGCCCGAGGTAATCGTGGCTGTCCACGCAGGGTTACGGGTTCTTGGATTCTCCATCATCACGGACGAGTGTTTTCCAGATGCATTGGAACCGGTCAATATTGAGAAGATTATCGCCACGGCGAATGGGGCGGAACCGATCTTGAGTAGCCTCGTGGACAGCGTGTTGCGTGCCCTGCCACCCGTAACTGGAACATCCGCATAGCGAAATTGGCACCGTTGTGATAGACTTTTTCTCAGCGGCAATTGGGTACGTGGGAATTTACGGGCTCCCGGGGGCCGTGTGTGCGCATGACTAGGAGTTAGAGAGCGTTGATGTCGGAAAAACTTATACGATCCATATTCGTGTTTTCATGCTTGATAATGGGCGTGATCTGGGGGGGCTTCGCCCATGAGGTGGCCAATCCAGAGGGTGCGGCAAGCAGTCCCCTTCCCTGGTACGTCATCGGGGGCTTCATCGGGGGGGCCTCCGGGTTTTCGGTGGCGCTCTTACTACGCTTTATTACCCAGGAAGTGTATGAGAAGTTGGCCCCCGCACTGGTTGCCATTGTGATTGGAATTCTCTTCGGTTATGCCATTGCCAATTGGCTGCTGCTCTGGATGCCCAACGCGAGTTACAATTTTAAGCTCTATGTGATCGTGACCTTTGTGCTGGTGTTCGGTTTCATGGGGATCTTCCTCGGACTTAAATTCGGCTCAGCGTGGCAGGCCCTCCTTTCGGCGGTCGAGCGCAACAAGGCCACCGTAAATACCCTGAAGCTGGTGGACACGAGTGTGATTATCGACGGTCGCATCTCTGATATCTGCGAAAGTGGCTTTATCGAAGGGACGCTGCTGGTCCCCCGCTTTGTTTTGCTGGAGCTCCAGCACATCGCCGACTCCTCCGACGTGTTGCGTCGTGCCAAGGGCCGTCGTGGTCTGGATATTCTTAAGGAACTCCAGCGGGAATCCTCCAAAGTGCTCGTAGAAGTCATTGAGGATGACCCCCAGGATGTCCGCGAAGTGGATAGCAAGCTGGTGCGCCTGGCACAGAAATTCGGGGCCAAGATTCTGACCAACGATTTTAACCTGAATAAGGTCGCACAGATTGAAGGGGTCGTGGTGCTTAACATCAACGACCTCGCCAATGCACTGAAGCCGGCGGTCCTCCCTGATGAGCAGATGGAAGTGAAGATCATCAAGGAAGGCAAAGAGGCCAGCCAGGGCGTCGGCTATCTGGATGACGGTACGATGGTGGTGGTCGACGGTGGCCGGGTGCACATGGGTAAGATGGTTCAGGTGGTCGTGACCAGCGTATTGCAGACGGCAGCTGGTCGCATGATTTTCACCCGATTCGACAACGTATTGTCGTGACGCGTCAGGTCATCATACCGGCCGGCGGTATGGGGGAACGGCTGGGGGAAGCGCTTCCCAAGGCGTTGGTGCCCCTTTGTGGAATCCCCTTGCTGGTTCGCACCCTTTCTGCCTTCCTGCCCCTTGGCCTGGCCGATACGGCGGTGGTCACCATCCCTGCCGGGCATGAGTCCTCCATTGCCGCCTTGCTCGAGGAGGCTTTCCCCGATAACCATATTACGCTCGTGCCGGGTGGTGTTGAGCGGCAAGACTCTGTGCGGAATGCCCTGGCGGCACTACGTAGCGACACGGAGCTGGTGGCCATCCACGATGCGGCACGACCCTTTGTGACGGGAGATGCCGTGGAGGCATCCTTTGAGGCGGCCGCCAGGGTGGGTGCTGCCACGGTGGCCGTACCCGCCATCGACACCATTCTGGTGAGTGATGGCGACGGTTATCTCTCCGAGACGCCCGATCGGAGCACCGTTTGGTATTGCCAGACTCCCCAGACTTTTCAGGTGGCGATCATACGGGAAGCCCACGAGACGGCCCTCAGAAAATCCTTCCAGGGCACGGACGATGCCACGCTCGTGCGCCGATGTGGTCAATCTGTAAAACTGGTACGTGGCGATTTTACGAACCTGAAAGTTACGACACCCACCGATATGACCATTGCGGAAACCTTCATAGAAAAGAATCTGGTATGCGTATAGGACAAGGTTACGATTTACATCGTCTGGAGGTCGGTTATCCGCTTATTCTTGGTGGAGTCAATGTGCCACATGAAAAAGGAATGGTGGGCCACTCCGATGCCGACGTCCTGTCCCACGCGATCACCGATGCCCTGCTTGGGGCGGTAGCGTTGGGCAATATTGGCCAGCTCTTTCCCGATACGGATCCAGCGTTTAAGGGTGCGGATAGCCTGGTGTTGCTCAAAGAGGCCTGGCGGCGCGTCGCGTCGACCGGCTATGCCATCGTAAATATCGACAGCACCATAATCGCCCAGCAGCCGAAATTGAATCCTCATCTGGATGCCATGCGGGTTCGATTGGCGGAGACCCTGGAGATTGACGTCGAACAGCTATCCGTCAAGGCGAAAACCAATGAAATGGTTGGCCCGGAGGGGCGGGAAGAGGCCATCAGCGTGCACGCGGTTGTGTTGCTGAAGGAATCGCCCCTTAGCTAGGAGGCCGGGAGGCACCGGTGGGGCTCCACGTTCGGGCCATGCGGCATGCGGCTTCGCCATCCACGAGCCCCGCGCCGGTCTCGGGAGAAGGAATACCCCGCGCGGTGTTTCGCAAGATGGCCCCCACTTCCATTGGCTTCAGTTCGGGATTTACTTCCAACATGAGGGCTATCAGACCGGCTACCTGCGGTGCTGCGGACGAGGTGCCCGAGGTGATCGCCCATCCTGAAGTCGTTTTCCCCAGGGGTAGATTTTCGCCTTCCAGGACGGAGGCCCGGGAGGTGGGTAGCATGATGTGTCCCTTACGCGGGTACTTTCCCCCCTCTCCCACGATGCCACAGAGGTCCGGCACCAGTCGGCCTGGGTAGAATTGACTTGCGTAGGACCCTGCCAGGCTGGATGGAACGAGGTCTCCTTGTTCAGTCCAGGTCATTCCGCCGACCGCGATGACCTCCGGCATGGATGCTGGAAAGGCGCGCTCCCCATTCCCCGCGGAAAAGACGACCGTCGTTCCCTCCTGAATGGCGCCCCGTATGATCCGCTCCATATCATCAAATTGGAGGGCTGTGTGCGGCTCTGTACGTCGGAGTTGGTCGCGGCTCTGGTAGTCCTTGTCCCATCCCCAGGAGCAGCTCAATACGTGGGGGGATTGGGCGAGGGCGACTTCCAGGGCCGTGGCGGAGAAGTCCGCCTGCCGTATGCCAAGAAGAGTTGCTCCGGGTGCTACCGCCAGGGCATTGGCACAGGCCGCGGTCCCGTGTCCCTGCTCATCCTCCGCGGGGTCCATCCCATCGACCGTGCTGACCCGTCGAATATCATACCCATGGGATTCAAACCATGGATGGGCAGCAAAGCCCGTGTCTGGCAGCGCAATGGCGACTCCGGTGCCGCGAATCCCCTGTTCGTGGCACGGCGTGACGCGCAGTATCTCGCAAAGAGACTGTAAACTGAGGTGGAAGAGGTCGGTCGCAGGCGGCGCTTGCGCCACTCCGTGGCATTGTGGCGACGTCGGAGCATAGGCGTAGGCAATGATTCTCTTCAGTGATGGTGGTATGACGGGCAGGAGGTGTGGTGGTGAACAGGAGCAGATTCCAAGTGCCCCATAGTGCGCGGCGGTCGCCCATGACACGAGGGTACCTGGCGAGGGGGAGGCATGCAGCAGGTTGAGCCGATGGAAAATTCGTGCCGCAGTTTGGGCGCGATGGGGATCGGGTAGCGAATCCTTTGCGACGCGGGGGTCCTCCCCCTCACGGTTACAGGCGACCCAGCGGAGTGGCAGCGGCGCGTCATCGGTCACGTCAGCGCGTTGCCTCTTTCTGGGGGATTCCAGGAGAGAAACCATCTTCTGTCGTGCTATCGGCATGATATCGGTGCGCGTCAGCATTGTAGAACTGGATAACACGGAGCAATTCGCTCAGGTCAATTTGCCAGTCCTGCGGAGCGTAATCCCCATTGTGAGGGGTACAGTCTTGCGGGCCTGTGGCCGGGCGGTAGCCGTCTTCCTCCGCTCCGTCACAGGAGTACGCGCGGCTGTTGTAGAGCTGCAGGACCCGAAGTACCTCCCCCACGCTCATCTGTCCGTCCTGGTTGGTATCCGCATGATGGGCGGTAAAAGGCAGGGATATGGTGAGGACGGCCGACTCCAGGCTGACGCCAAGCGCTTCGGCATCGGCGTTAGCTCCGCTTGAATCACCTTGGGAAATGGCGAGGGTTTCGCCGGACAGGACCGTCGGCGCCACCGAAAACTCCAAGGTCGCCAGGGGGCCACTCGTGAAGGGGCCGCTACCGCCATAGATGAGCACGGTTGCTCCGGATAGCGTATCCTGGAAGGCGATGGTTGCTCCAGAGGCCCCCACCCCGCTCGTCGCGTTCGACAGGGAAAGCACGGCGCTGTCAAAGACGAGATCCAGTACTAAGGTTGTGGGGGCATCGTCGGCATTGTGTACTTCCAACTCGAGGGAAGTCGTGGCCCCCGCCGGCACGGTCGTAGAACGGAGTTGCAATTCCACGGCATGGCTGGAGGCGA
>JAUIMA010000705.1 GCA_030432675.1 Candidatus Hydrogenedentota bacterium
GGACAGGTCCCGGAAAACCTGCGAATCGTGGAGCAGACGATTACGGTGGATTAAGTACCGTGTCGCAGGCGGTCTGAGTATGCAGTGTGGTCATGCGATACCAAACGCTCTTCAGAAGGATATTGTAATACCGATAATGTTCTCCGATTTGTGCCCCTGGATCTCCTTCAGGTGTACGGTGGCATTGGATTGACGCATGAGCGGCTATTTGCTAAACTCGTGGCAATCAAATGGATACAACTGAGAGGTCCTGTCTGCGCTTATGGGACTGAATCCGATAGATCGCTCTAAGGAACAGCGGCCCCAGACTGCGTCACCGGAAATTCTGGTGATTGGTGGCGGTAAAGGCGGCGTGGGGAAGACCTGTTTCTCCGTCAATACGGCCGTTGAAGTGGCCCGACGGGGGTGGCGTGTTATTCTGCTTGATGCCGATCTCAGTTGCTCCAACATCGAGACCGTGCTGGGGTTTCGATCCCAGAAGCGCCTGGACGATTTCTTCCTGCAGAAAGGGAAGAAACAACTCCAGGAAATCGTCTGTGAGACTCCGTACCCCAATCTCAGCTTGATTCCCGGTACCAGCGGGTTGATGGATGCGGCCAATCCCCGTTTTCAGCAGAAGGTGGCGCTCATCCGCGAATTGCGGCGACTCGACGCGGATTTGGTCATGGTAGATTTGGACGCCGGTGCGCACCTCAATACCCTCGACTTTTTCCTGATGACCAATACCAACGGGGTCCTGGTGATTACCCCGGAGCGCACCAGCATTGACAATGCCTTTAAGTTTCTGCGGGCGGCCCTGTTTCGTCGTATTGAGCGCTTTTATCGGAGCCCGGAAGTCGGCTTTCTGCTCAAGCGGAATGAAACCCTGACCGATTTTCTGATATCCATAAAAAAGGCAGATTGTTTTAAAACCTCGGTCAAGAAACAACTCTGTGATGAGTTGCTTGCCCTGGCCGCCGCGTTTCGGCCCAAAATCGTGGTCAGCAAGGCCAGTAATGCCCATGAAGCGAAGATTGCCGCGACGATTCTGGCCAAGTTCGCCCGACAGCACTTGTGTATTGAAACCGATAATCTCGGCTTCGTCTATTTTGATAAGTACGTTTCCGAAGCGGTAAACTCCGGGGTACCCTTCGTGGTCGGAAAACCACAACTCAAGATTTCAGGCTGCATCGTCGACATGGCGAACCGATTAGGATATTTTTAATTATGGCGCAAGATGACGTAAAAAAAGCCGAACATACTCCTTTGGAACTCGACTTTGAGGCAGATGATGACTTCGAAAAGCTGGATAAAGCCGGGAAAAAGGGACTCTTGGGTCGCTTTAACACGCGCTTTAATGACAAATTACAAACGAGCCGGGGTCACGAACGCCAACGTGATGCTGTCGCTGAAACCGCGAGTGCACCCAGTGCCAATGTGGACGAATTGGCAATGCGGCGGGCACGTACGGTGAGTAGTCAGCGCATGATTATCCCCGAAGGGGTCGTTATCGAGGGCTCCCTGAGCAGCGCCTCGGACACGGAAATTGGTGGCCGGATTGAAGGAAATATCACCATTGAAGGGCGCCTCCACCTCGGACCGAGTGCCCTCATTTCCGGGAATGTACGGGCGGGTGCCTGTAAGATTGAAGGATTGGTCGAAGGCAAGGTGGAATGTTCTGAAGACCTGGAACTGGGGTCTACCGGTCGGCTGAATGCCGATATTCTGGCCGGAAAACGAATACATATCGCCGGTCAGGTGTATGGTAATGTGACGACGCCCGGTATCTTGCGTCTGGCCGCTACGTCGACCATACATGGCGACATCCGCGCCCGTAGCCTCGCGATGGAGGAGGGCGCGACCCTGAATGGTCAGTGTGTGATGCGTGCGCCGTCCCAGCAGCAACCCCAAACCGAAGGCAACAAAAAGAAAAAGAAGTAACACACCATGATATTTGATCCCCTCTATATGCTGATAATTATGGTCACCATGGGTTTGTCCCTTTGGGCACAGGCCCGAGTCAAGGGTGCCTACCACAAGTACTCCCAAGTTGGAACACGTTCTGGAATGACCGGGGCGGATATTGCCCAATGGATGATGGACCGCGAAGGAATCCATGACGTGGCATTGGAGCAGGTCGCCGGTGAGTTGACGGATCACTATGACCCCAAGGCCAAAGTGGTGCGCCTCTCCCAGGGCGTATACAGTGGCCAAAGTATC
>JAUIMA010000145.1 GCA_030432675.1 Candidatus Hydrogenedentota bacterium
TTACCGTCCTTCCGTGTGTAGTAGGAAAAGGCTTCCCGGTCCTCTTTCATGGGCTGGTGAAAGCCATCGATGCCATTGTCTTCGTCATACCACTGGCGGGTGATGAGCTTGTCGGCCAGCAGGGCCTTGCAGGCTTCCACGAAACCGCTGTCTTCCGACGTGGTGTAAAACGGAAAGCTCGTGTTGCTTTCGTTCCAGTCGGCCTGGCTTTCGTAACGGATGAAGTAGATGGGGCCATAGCTGCCGTCTTTATGCACTTCGCGAACCACCCGGCCAATGCCGCCCGTCTCAAAGGGGTCTTCCGCATGACCATAGAAGGCGATCACGAGGAGCCGTCCGTCGGGTGCCACATAGAAGCCCATGCGCTGGTGCATCATGTAGCCGTGGGAACCAGCGGGCAGGGCCGTGCCTTCCGGTGCCTCATAGGGCGGAAACACCACCTGCGGCTTGCCCCACGTGACGCCGTCTTTCGAGGTGGCCAGCAAGGTGTGCCCCGGGGCGATGTGTTCATCGATGGGATTGCTCAAATACTGGACGAAGAAGGTGTCGTTCCAATAGGCCATGTTGGCCGCATGGTTATAGGTCCAGCCATAGTCTTCCGCCTGCTCGGGGTGGGTCCGGTTCACCCGCAAGACCTGGTGGCTCTGGGTACCCACGGCAGGACGCAGGCCCGCTTCATGGGGACGGAGGTCCACCGAGACCCCGCCGACATAACGGACGGGCTCGTGGATACTGCCGGTCTGCGCGGGCGCCAGGGCAGGAAGGAGGGCAATGGTCAGCATAAATGTAAGGGATGGGATGAACTTCATGGCGAATTCCTCGTTTTCGTTGGTTCCGCCGAGTGTAGCATAATGGGATTACGGCGCACAGCGCGCCGGTTGGCTGATGGGAGAACGCCCAATGAATTTCGATGAATCAGCGCACCGACAATCGGTACGCATGGCCTATCCCGATTTCGCGTTTGATACCTGGTCACTGCTCGCGTTGGGGCAAAACTGTGTAGCCTATGTCGTAAATTCCGATTACGTCTTTCGCTTCCCCAAATACCCCGATGGTCGGAGCGCCCTCGCACGGGAAGCTGCGCTCTTGCACCGCCTGGCCGGACGCTTGCCCCTCCCCATCCCTACGCCAAAGTTTGTCGTGTTGGAAAACTCAGATGGCCCTACCTTTCTCGGCTATCCGAAAATCCCGGGAACGCCACTCTCTCGGGAAGCTTTGGAACGTATCGGAGACGATCAAACACGACAGCACTTGGGCGCTCAGCTCGGCGGATTCCTCCGTGCCCTGCACGTAATCGACACAGCGGACGGGACGGATCGCGGTCTTCCCATAGCCGATAGCTGGTCCCACTACGACGCCATGTATCGGGGTATACGAACCCACCTCTTCGAACACATGTCTCGTCCCGCGCGGGAGACCACGGCCCACCGATTCGAGACGTTTCTGGAGGGTCTGGAGCATTCCGCCTTCACGCCTTGTCTGCGGCATGGCGATTTTGGCCCCACCAATATCTTGAGCAACGATAGCAATACCACAATCACGGGTATTCTAGATTTCGGTGCTACCTGCCTCGGCGATCCGGCCTACGACTTAGCGGGTGCGGCGTGCTATGGCCCTACTTTTCTTCAGTACGTCGGTGCGGCCTACCCCGGAATCGAATCGCTCCTCCCCCGCGCTGAATTCTATCAGACGACCTTCGCGCTACAAGAAGCCCTCTTCGGAGTAGAACACAGCGACCAACGTGCTTTTGAGAGCGGAATGGCCTCCTTTCGCTAACGCAGTAACATGGACCGCAACCCAGAAATTTCGAACCACGCACGAACATCACTCTAAATGAATCTTGTAGACCGGCAACCTAGGCAAAACGTTCACGAGAAACCTAACTTGGTGCTCTCTGCGTTCTTTGTGGTTAATCCCCCCCAATCCTTGAGCCATGCTCCTCCCTGTGGCACTATAGCAGTCACCCGAATCAACCCGGAGAAGGCCATGAACCAAGCAACTCTTATTCTCTGTTTACTAAGCTTCGCTGTTGTCACCGCCCACGCCGCGGCCAATGACGAAACCCAGTTGACCGTCAAAGACACCCTGTCCATTGCCCAAATGCGGGGCGTCCCCATCAAGTGGGACATCGACGCCAACCTCGCCACCTTTGTGGAGCAGGCCCACGCCGCGGGCAAGGAAAAGCCCGACATCTTCATCACCCCGGAGTGCTGGTTGGATGGCTACGCCGCGCCCGATGAAGGCTCCACCCGAGAAAAGCTCAAAACCGTGGCCCAGCCGTTGGAAGGCAGCCCCTACCTCGACAAGGTGGCCGAACTCGCGAAGCAATACAATATGTGGATTTGTTTCGGCTTCAGTTCCCTGGAAGACGGCAAGCTGTTGAATGCCTCGGGACTCTGGAATCGGCAGGGCGAATTGGTAGGCGTCTATCACAAGACCCACATCCAGACCCACGATGTGCAATATGATTTGGGCATGGGCCTCCCCGTGTGGGACAGCGAATGGGGCAAACTCGGCATGATGATATGCGCCGACCGCCGCTGGCCCGAAACGGTGCGTTCCCTGCGCGTGCAGGGGGCCCGGCTCATTCTCAACCCCACCTACGGGATGCACAGCGATTGGAATCTCATGATCATGCAGGTGCGCGCCTGGGAGAATCAGTGCTTCATCGCCTTCACCCACCCCGAGCAAACCCTCATGCTCGACCCGGGTGGTGAGGTCTTGACCAAAGTCGATGACGGCAAGCCCGGCTACACCATCACCACCATCGACCTCCGGGAAGCCAAAGACGACAACCACATCCGCGACCGACGGCCAGAGCTCTATGAGTCCATCAGCACGGGAGTCTACAATCCGCCCGCCAAAGGGGCAAAGTGACACCATTTCACCCCAGTGGTGGATATAGGTAGGCGGGGTGTAGTCCCTGTATCAGTCAGACGGCGCGCGGTCCGTCTAACTATTACCCGAACGACGCTTTCGCGAAGTTCGATTTAACCAGTCCGGGGCCCCCGTGCCCCACCAAGAAGGAGACCAAGACCCATGCAAAAATCCCTGTCCGCCCTCGCGGCACTGGCACTGACGACCACCCTGTTTCTCGGCGGTTGCGCTGACCCGGCGGAAAGCACGCCCGACGCGGAAGTGAAAGACGTTCCCGCGGCCGACGCCGCTGCTGAGGAAAGCCCGGCACCGGCCGCAGCTGCTATGGAAGGCACGACCTACGAAATCACCCCCGCCTCCGCGGTCGCCTTTGTAGGCTCCAAAGTCACGGGCTCCCACGACGGCGGATTTGAAGGCGTCACGGGTACCGTCACCATTCCTGGAGACGACCTCACGAAGGCTTCCATCGTCGCCACCATCGACATGAAGACGGCCTATTCGGACAACGAAAAGCTCACCGAGCACCTGCTTAGCGCGGATTTCTTCGATGTGGAGAATCATCCGGAATCCAAATTCGAATCCACCGCTATCGCCGCTACGGACGCCGGCTTTGATATCACTGGCACCCTCACCTTCCACGGTGTGACAAAATCGATTACGTTCCCCGCCACGATGCAGGTCGAAAGTGGCATCTTCACGGCCCACGCGGAATTCGATATCGACCGCTTCGACTTCGGCGTGGAATACCCCGGTAAGGCCGACGACCTGATTCGCAAGAACGTGGTCATCAAGCTGGATATTGAAGGCAACGCCTGATTCCAATCCCAAACTATAAAAAACGCCCGGACTCCACAGAGTCCGGGCGTTTTCACTTCCTGCCGAAAGGGCTACTGCAGGAAATTAAGTAGACTGGGCTGGATGACCCGTGCGCTGGCATCCAGAGACGCCTGGAGCGCGTTGCTCTGGGCGTTGAGTTCGACGATAGTTTCCGCAAAATCTGCGTCGATGTTGTCTGAGATTACCGCCAACAACTGCAGATTAATATCCTGGATATTGGAATCGGAACGCTCCAGGCGATTCTGCGTTGCGCCCACCTTCGCCACCGAGACCAGCACCTGGTCCTGGGCGTCGGAGAGACCGACGAGGCCAGCATCCAACCCCGCCACATTGCCGGACTCCAGGTTGTCCCGTATGTCGACCAATACCTGAAAAACATCGGTACCCGTGGCCCCGGCGACGGTGAACACATCACTCCCCGGCTCGTTGGCGGCGACTTGAATACCTTCCTGAATCTCCACGGCACGCGTCTGATCATTGCCCACGTAGGCCACGCTAGTGATCCGACCATCCACATCGCGTGTGGCCTCAAAGGGCGGTGAAAGCGTGACCGTACCGCCGAAAATATAGCGTTCGTTCGAAAGTTGATTGGCCTCTGACAGCATGCTTTCCAGCAACTGATCCACCTCCAGCGCAATCTGGTCACGCTGAAGCTGGCTGTTCGTGCCCGAAGCCCCTTGCAGGGTCAGTTCCCGGGTGCGCTGGATAATGTCAATCGTCGTCATCAACGACGTGTCCGTCTGGGTCAACCCGGGATTCGCCGTACTGATATTCGTCAGGTACTGTTCATTGCGCGAGATTTCGGCCTGGGCACTGATAGCCCGCCGGGTTGCCAAGGCGTCATCACTGGGCCGATTCACGATCTGCCCGGTGGAAAGCTGCTCCTGCAGCCGCAATATCTCTCGCTGCTGCAGACTGAGATCGTTCAGCACGCGGTCGATAAGAAGTCGTTGTGTAGTCCGTACGGCACCCATGATGTTTCCTGCTCAGCCCCGCTGGTCTATCAGGGTTGGTGCACTCCGCAGCCGCGCTGCGTCGCCTCCCTGATCATCGTATTGTCCATGGGAATCGGGCTGACACTGGGCCATGGCCGACAGGGTCCGGGTAACGACCGCCATGGAACGTCTCAAGACCTGGTTATTCTCCCGCACAAGACGGCGGGTGGATTCCAGCGTGGCGCGCATCAGTACCTGGAACTCACGAAGTCGCTGTTCCCAAGGCATAGGCACATGGTTTATAAGCCCGGTGAGGGTCTGCTCTTCCGTTGGCAATTGATACCACTCCACCACTTCGGCCACCAACTCCAGCCTCCGTTGCTCTGCCTCAATGGCATCGCGGAGCAGGAGCTGAAGCGCCTCCGTCCGCGCTTCCAGGTATTCGACATCCTGAGAGCGGGCCGCCAGGCCGATGGCGCGACACACGACCAATACGTTCTGCTGACGCTCAAGCTCTTCATCAAAGTAGTCGCAGAGCGCATCCAGCATTTCGCCGATGGTCGTGTCTTCGTTCATCACGCCGTGGTCTCCCCACCCATTAGATCCGCTTGAACCTCGGCAGCCGATAGCTGTCCATCGCCGTCCCGGTCCAGTGCCGCAAACTGACTGCTGGAAAGTCCGCTCTCGTCAAAGCGCAACATCTGATCACCGTTCACATCGCGCAGTGCGATAAACTGCTTGCTGAACTCCAGCGCCTTGGCACTCTGCGCTTCGGGACTGGCTTCCGCCGCCAACTGGGCTTTAAACAATTCCGAGAACGTTTCGTCGGTAAGTTTGGGCTGTTTCAGGGATTGCACAAGAGAGGCGGTCTGTTGCAACACGCCGCTTGCGGCACCTAATCCACTCAGAATATCCATATTCTCGCTCCTGTGGCGCATAACACCACCTACTTTAGCCTACCTTATTATCGGCAAATCCGATAGTTTCTAAATACCTAATCGTGTGGCATGGCATGTTGCGCATACTGGGACACCACTTTCTCGCGGGCGGGAGCAACGGCCCCCTTCTCCCTGACCAGCGGGATACCCTCTTCCGGACGGGGTAACGGAATGGCGAGGCGGGACGGGGGCGTAAACGGAATGCCGTTTGCCTTCTCCTCCATCATGGGGATACCCGTTGCTGTTTGACGCAGCGGAATCCCCTTGTCAAATGCCGGCGTGTCCCGGGTGCCCGACTGCTGTAGGGCGATCTGGGCCTCCAATTGGGCCGCAATGCCGAATTGACCGGACCTGGCCATTTCACCGGCCAGAAAATCATCCATCATCTCGTGAAAGTGTTCCTGTTGCGGACCGTCCACGACGCCATAATCCGGCACCGTCTTGCGCATTTCTTTCAACATCTGATAGATGAAAAGTTGCTCATACTCCCGCAACACCTCGGCATCACGGGCCTTCGTACCGGGTTTCATATCGCCCTGGTGAACGGAATGGGCGGTCTGTGGGTTTACATAGAGCAACGTAAAATCCTATCTCTCATAACGTACTCCACCGTGGTCGGATGTCCACCACAGAGGCACAGAGTACACAGAGGGTATTCTTTCGCACTAGTCATTCAGAAACCGTCTTATACCCTGCTTCATGACAGGCACATTAAAATTCAACAGCAAGCCGTATCTTTTCTTCGCCAGTTTCAAGTAGGTCAGTAGTTGTGCCTCGTGAATTGGCTCGATCTTCTGCACCGACTTCAGTTCGACAATAACCTGATTGTTGACGAGTAAATCGATACGGTAGCCCGCACTAAGTTCAAGTCCTTTGTAGTGGACAGGAAGCACCAACTGCCGCTCAACATGGAGTCCACGTTGATCGAGCTCGTAGGACAGGCATTCTTCATAGGTGGATTCTAAAAGACCGGGCCCAAGACATCGATGCACCTCTATGGCTGCGCCGATAATGGCGCCCGTGAGTGCATCACCCTCCAGACCCTCTGTGCACTCTGTGTCTCTGTGGTCAGCCATTTTTATTCCCCTTTTGTTGTCGTCCTATCACAAACTAAATCTTCTTAATCTCTGCTTCCAGGGCGCCTGCAGCATGGAGTGCCTGGAAAATAGCGATCATGTCTCTGGGGGTGAGGCGTAGCATATTGAGGGAGCGGGCCACTTCTGCGGCGGAGGTTCCTTCGACCGGCATGAGCGAAACCTCCGGCTCCGTCACTTCGATCTCTTCATTTTCCACCACGAGAGGATCGGCATCGGTGAAGGGCAACGCGGGCACCGCTGTCTCGGTCGTCGATATTTCTACCGTCAAACTTCCGTGGGCCACCTGACAGGGTTTGATCATCACCCCGCCGCCCACAACGATAGTACCCGTACGTTCATTGATGACCACAACGGCCGGCTGTTCCACGTCAACCCGCAGCTTATTCAGCTCGGCAATAAAGGCTACCAGGTCGCGCTGCTTTTCCGGAGGAATACGCACCTGAACTGCCCCGCCGGAAAGGGCCGTCGCCGTGTTGGTGCCATAGGCGGTATCAAGCGCCTGAGATATCTCGTTGGCCGCTTCAAAACTGGGCCGACGAACCAGCAGCGTCAAGCGTTCCCCATCCGTGATGGAGGCGGGCACTTCCTGCTCAATCATGGCACCACCGGCAATACGACCTGCCGTGGGGTGGTTACTCCGCACCGAGGTACCGGCAGACGTATCGGCATTGAAGCCGCCCAACGACACGGGACCACTGGCAACGGCGTAGACGGTGTCTCCCGGCCCGGGCCCCCGCAGATAGGTTTCCAGCAATTGGCCGCCCTCCAGTGAGCTGGCGTCCAGAACCGATTCCACGTTTACATCGATGGTGGTCCCTTCTTTGGCGAAGGGTGGCAAGACCGCATCCACCATGCAAATAGCAATATTCTTGGAGCTCAAGGAGCCCAGGTCCTTCACATCGATGCCGTACCGTTCCAAGACATTTTTTTGCGCTTCGATGGAAGCCGCCGCGCCGTCACCCGTGCCCATGAGGCCCACCACAATACCGACGCCCGTGATCCGGTTTTCCCGGGCCCCCTGGACTTCACATAAGTCCCGAATAGAACTCGCAGACCAGGCCGACGCGCAGAGTCCGACCAAGGCGAAGACGGTCAGGCCTCTCTGAAAATATTTTCCCAGCAAGTTATGCATGGAACCACTCCCCTAAAACGGTGAAAACCAATCCAGAAACTTCGTCACGAGACCGCGTCGCTGATTGTTCCAAAGCGGACCCTTGCCTTTTACCCGGACATTGACACCCGCGACCTGAGTCGACTGAATCGTGTTTTCCGGCGTAATATCTTTGGCGCGGATAGTACCGGTAAGCTCAATCGTCGAGTCTTCCCGGTTCACCGTGACCTGCTTCTCCCCTTCGATGCGGAGGTTACCGTTGGGCATGGCCTCTACGACCGTACAGGTGATGGAGGTCGTCAAGGTATTCCGACGAATGGTGTCCCCATCGTTCTTAGTTTCGTTTTCACCCGCAATCTGCCAATTGGGCAGTTCGCCGGGATTCAGAATATTGTTCCCATTTGGCTTCGCACCGACCAGGAAGGGATTGGAAGCCGCCGGAGCCGTGGCCCCTACTTCGCTCTCCTTCGTCGTATTTGTTTCCGCGCTGGTTCGCGCATCCAGGGTTTCTCGCACCAGGACCGTAATGATGTCGCCCGGCTGGTAGCGGTTGAGTTTTTCCGTCACCAACGTTCCCGTCTTGGCAACACGTTGCGAAAACAGGGAATCTGCCGCAAGAGGCAATTGAAGCAAGCAGACGAGCACCATTACGATCATGGTGGGCATAGGCATTTTCATTGGATTACCTCCACAACCCCATCGGCGCGGACGACGCCCTGGAATTCTTCCTTGGTGCTTGGATTCGCACAGACAATCAGGTCTCCCGCACGGCCGTCCATCATGGCCTTGGCCCGGTGTTGGATGTGGATATTGCCGTTGGTAATCTCAACGGGCACCATCTGATTCCGCCGGATCACCCGTTTGGCTTCCACGCTGCGAGACGTCACCGGCTGTCCGGGAAAGATAGTCTTCCGGGCGAGCTGACCCACGGCCTCTTCAATGCGCGTAAAGGCCCCCCGTGGTGCCTTAGATATGGCCATCATCTGGAGTTCCAAATGGGCAGGCATGACGGGACGTCCCCGGGGTATATCCGTCGCCGCCACGACAATCTCCTGGTAAGATTCCACGTTGGCCCGCATCGTCACCGTGCGATAGAGCGCACCGTCGATAAGCACGTCACCGCGAAAAGCCCCGGAGCCGGAATAGCGATATTCCGGATTGGAGCGCCAGCGGATTTCCATTTCTCCTTCCGGCGCAACGATATCGCTGGTCGGACGGCTGATATCCACTTCGGTAATTGCGGGGTCCCAGGGCATTTCCATTTCGATGTGATCTTGAAGCGAGGCCACCAGCATCTCCCGGGAGATATCGATATGCATGGTCGTCGCACGGACCCGGGGCGATCCCGTGATGGAAACGGACTCCATCCCGGCTGTTCGTAACCGGGCCTCTACCATGCTGGCGTGGAGGTTTCGTGAATCCCCGGGGCGGGCCGCAGAGGAAATCTCTACGTTCGCCAACCGGGCGGCGAGGGGGCCTTCCTCCACTTCCACCAAATCACCAAGTAGCACCTTGGGCCCTTTTATGAAGGCCTCTTCTTTCAGCTGGAGAACATCGTCGCACAGCGCCGGTGCCACCACGACCAGTGCGGCGGCGACCATCAAGGTCCGGCATAGAATCAGGCAATACATCAATCCTCCTCCTAATCTACTCCGCGACTTAGCGGCGTACGTTGTTGGCCGTCTGCAGCATTTCGTCGGCCGTCTGGATGACCTTCGAGTTGGCCTCGTAGGCCCGCTGCGCAATAATCATTTGTAAGATCTCTTCCACCACCTGGACATTCGAGTTTTCGAGAAAGCCCTGTGAAATCGTGCCGAGCCCGTCGAGGCCAGGCGTGGCAGGAACGGGCGCACCGGAGGCTTCATTCTCCAGCAACAGATTCCGACCCAGTCGCGCGTCAAGGCCCGCTGGGTTGGGGAAGCGTACGATCTGTATATTGCCAATCGCCGTCGCCGAATCGTTCCCGGGCTGAATGACGGAAACGGTGCCGTCCGGCCCTATGGAGACCACTTCAGAATCATTGGGAATATTGATGGCCGGTTCCATGGGGTAGCCGTCCGCCGTCAACACTTCACCATCGGCATTCACCTTGAAGGCCCCGTCCCGGGTGTATGCCGTTCGGCCGTCCGGGAGAGTCACTTGAAAAAAGCCTTCGCCTTCGATGCGCAAATCAAAGGGATTCCCGGTCTGTATGGCGGCACCCTGAGTATGTAGTTTCGCAATAGAGGAAGGCCGCACACCATGTCCCACCTGGATACCCTCGGGTATCGTAGTACCAGCCGCCGTCTCTGCCCCCGCGGGTTTGATGGTTTCGTAAATCAGGTCCTGGAAGTTGACCCGGCTCTTCTTGAAGCCGGTGGTGTTCACGTTCGCCAGGTTATTGGCGATCGTATCGATGTTCAGCTGCTGGGCGATCATGCCCGTCGATGCGGTAAACAGCGAACGAATCATGGTATCAACTCCTCACGTTCCACGTATTAAGACGGTGAACCCACCTGGTCGATAAGGCGACCAACCGTCGTATCTATAGTCTGAATAACTTTTTGATTGGCCTCATAAGCACGAAGCCCGAGCATCATGTTGCCCATTTCGATGGGCAGCTGCACGTTGGAGAGCTCCATCGCCCCCTGCTCCAGATAGGTCTCACCAGCCTCTGCACTCTGCGCAAAGACTTCTTCACTGGCTCGGTAAAGGCTATCGCCCTCTCGCTCTAAACGGGTGGGATCCTGGAATTCACGTAGTCGAAGCTGGCCGGTAATCTGCCCATCAACGGTAACCACGCCCTCGGGTGAGATGATGATCTCATCACCGTTCACGTCGATGGCGCCGCCTGTTGCACTGGCCACTTTGTGCCCGTCCACGGTGGAAAGCTGTCCCTCGAGATCTACGGTAAACTGTCCGGCCCGGGTGTAGCGCTCGCCGTTGGGCGTGTCCACCGCAATATACCCCGGTCCCCGAAGGGCGAGGCTGAGCGGATCCTCCGTGATCCGCACGGGCCCCATGGCGAGATTGGTGAAGGATTCAACCCCTTTCACCCCGCCCGCCGGAGCCGCCTCTTTATTGAAATGGAAGGGATGGATCATTTTCTGGGAGAAGACTTCGTAAAACCCAAGCTGCACGGGCTGCATCCGTTTGTAGCCGGGCGTGGACACGTTCGCCAGGTTGTTGGCAATAATGTCCTGTCGCTGTTCCACCGCTATCATGCCGGTGGCGGCGTTGTACAGACCCGGTAACATCCCGCGTACTCCTCCGTTTACTGCCTTATAAACACGCCCAGGTGGGCGACTGTCTGCGAGGTGGCCTGCGCGTTTATCCCGCGACGGATCCGGATGCCAATGGGTAACATTCCGTTGCGCAAGGCCAACCACTCTTAGAATGCGATTCAATGGGACTCAAATCGACGCATTGATTATGCAAGCCTTGTGCCAAGCGGCGCAGGGGGAGAATCGCCTTTAAATACAAGGATGCGAATGGGATCAGGAACACCGTCGGGCGGGGAGGGCTGCACATCTTGCCCCGTGAGCGGACGATTTTTCCACCTCCTTGCGCTACACAGCCCGGCCCGGACAGTTGCCGTGGTGAAAGAGACGCACTCACGCTCCCGTGGCAATTGCATTAGCGTTCCCTTCATCCCAAGCAAGAAACGCTTGGTTGTGTCCCCCCTACATCTCTCCCAGAAACTCTTCCCCCATTAGAAAAAACACCAAGGGTGCCACCCTTACAGACGTGAGGAACGAGCGGCTTTACGGGTGCGGGGTCGTCGGGTAATCTTTCCGTCTTTACACGGTAAAAAACCTACCGGGCCTGCCCGTGGCACCCCTACGTCTCCCGCAAATACGCTTCACCCACCATAGAAAACCCCACGGGCGGCATGGACTACATCACCATGGGTTGCGGCTTATAGTGCGATTGCCCGGTTCACGCGCCCCTTGTGTTCCACCAAGGGCCTACGGTACAAGTAGGCATGGAGAACCCAGCGATAGTCTTTCAGAGTAAAACCGAGGCGCGTCAG
>JAUIMA010000146.1 GCA_030432675.1 Candidatus Hydrogenedentota bacterium
GCCGCAAGTGAGTTTTACAAGGGTGGCACCTACACGCTGGGCGCCGAGGAACAGCCTGAAAAGACGGCGAACGCCATGATCGACTTCTGGGGCGACCTGGTGGCCAAGTATCCGATTATCTCCATTGAAGACGGCCTGGACGAAAACGACTGGGACGGCTGGAAGCAGCTTTCCGATAAGATCGGCAACAAGGTCCAGTTGGTAGGGGACGACCTTTTCGTGACCAACACGGATTATCTTGGCCGCGGGATCCAAGAAGGCGTCGGAAATGCTATACTGGTTAAGGTAAACCAAATTGGTTCGCTGACCGAAACGCTGGATGCGTGTCAGATGGCGCACCGTGCGGGTTACACGACGGTCATTTCCCACCGTAGTGGTGAGACCGAAGACAGCACGATTGCCGACATCGCGGTCGCATTGAACGCGGGCCAGATCAAGACGGGCTCCGCTTCGCGTAGTGACCGTATTGCAAAGTATAATCAGTTGTTGCGCATCGAAGAGGAATTGGGTAGCCAGTCTGCCTTCCTCGGTATGGATGCCTTTTACAACCTTCGTTAGCAGGAGTCCGATGGGCACGTTAAGATGCCCGATGCTATGAAACGCACGGATCACACTTGGTATTGGCTGACGCTGGCGCTGGTAACAGCGCTGGCGTTGGTCTATGTTGATCGCCGGGATCTCCAGGGCCGTTATGCCGATTATCGGCGGACGGTGGAGACCGTGGCGGTTCAGCAGGAAGAGGTCCAGCGTTTGCGAGAAACGGTGGCCAACGAAAAAGCCCGTGCCGATGGCATGGACGAAAATCCGGTGGAGCAGGAGGCGACCATTCGCCGTGTCAAGCGATTGGTGCGCGAAGGGGAAATCATCTTTCGCGTCGAGGAGCGCCGTTAACCGGCAACCCGTAGTCAGTGGGAAGCACTGCGGACTACCCATAGGAAATCAGTTCTTCTGAGTCATGAAATTCAGCTAGAGAACCAGGAAGAAGCGCTTAAGCTCCTGGGTCAAAATGGCGAACTCCGCAAACACCTTCAGGACGCCATGCACGTGCGTATTGTGGATCGTGGTGCCAACGTGGCCATCATAGGCGAGGATAAGAACGCCCGCTTTATCGCTGGACTCTTGAGTGAGTTACTGGTATCGGTGCGCCGTGGCCATACGCCGACGGTAGCGGAAATCCGGGGTATCCTGGAAAACGCTACGCCTGCGGAAGGCCCGCCTAAGCTGGTTGATCCCACCCGCACGCCCAATATCATTCGCCGCGATCTGCGGGTGCGCCCGAGAACCTCGGGGCAGGAACAGTACCTGACGGCCGTCGAAGAACATGAGATGACCTTCGTGATTGGTCCGGCGGGTACGGGCAAGACCTATCTGGCCATGGCGGCCGCCCTCTCGGCCCTGCTGAGTAAGCGGGTGCAGCGGTTGATACTGACGCGGCCGGCGGTGGAGGCGGGCGAAAGCCTGGGCTTCTTGCCCGGCGATCTGGAAGAAAAGATCAACCCCTACCTGCGCCCGCTCTATGACGCCCTCTATTCCATGGCAGACATGGAGCAAATTCGTCGTCTGGTGGAAGAAGAGCGAATCGAAGTGGCCCCCCTGGCCTTCATGCGGGGCCGCACCCTGGACCATGCCTACGTGGTGCTGGATGAGGCGCAGAATACGACCACCGAGCAGATGATGATGTTTCTGACCCGCCTGGGTCAGGGGTCGCGGGCCATTATCACCGGTGATGTTACCCAGTGTGATCTGCCCCGGGGCACCCGCTCGGGTCTGGCAGAAGCCTCCCGAATTCTCCAGCAAGTGCCGGAGATTGGGATGGTCCATCTCAACAAGAAAGACATTGTGCGCAATCCCATCGTGCAGCGAATTATCGATGCCTACGATGAGGACAAGGCCCGTCTCGAGACGGTTGTAGACGGCTGATGCGCGGACGCTCTTCCCATAAGAAGGGCCGCGTCGGGCTGTTTGGTCCGCGACTTAGTGGTCGCGCTGCCGTAAGCCGGAAGGCCCGCCTGATTCACCGAAGCGCCATTGTGATGGCCTTTCTGGTTATGGTGATTTGTATCACGCGCACCTCCCACCGCGATCCCGTTATCGATGTGCTCGAAAGCGAAATAGACACCGAGCTTTCCAGCCGGGAAATTCGCGCCGCCTTTGATTTTGAAACGGTAGACCTGGACCTGACCCAGCGTGCCCAGGAAGCGGCCGAAAGCGCCGTGCCCGACTTTTATCAGGTGGACAGCCAACGGGTCAGCCAGCAGTTGGCGGCCTTTGATGAGCAAATCGCCTGGATCGAGGCCCAGCGACCCGCCGTAAGCGCCATGATCATGAATACGTTGGCCACCTTGACGACGCCCGAGGCCGTTGAAGATACGGTCACCAAGGCGGTGCACCAGTTTGCCAAGGGACTTCTCAGCGGGGAAGATACCAAGACGGTATTGGACGAGCACGTATTGGCCAATTGGCTTATGCCCGATAAAGCCACCCTCCCCACGGTGGTTGTGGAAGCGGGCGAAGCCACCGACGAGCTTTCGGAGTCCGTACCCTCCGTGCGCCTTGAACCCGACAGCCCGGAGGCGCTCACCTATCAGCAGAGTGACCAGCTCGCCCAGCTGACCCGTAAGGGCCTGGAGTCGGTGTTGCGTATGGGTATTCGGCAGCAGACCCTGTTGCCGCAGGATCGGAGCCGCACGATTGCGCTGTTGCGGGATGAGCCCGATGCCGAGGGGGAACTTTCCACCGAAACCCGTTACGATGAGGTCATGGATCCCATCGGAGCACGGGACTACCTGGACACCTGGCTTCTTGCGGAGGCCGAGAAACTGGCGTCTACTGAGTCGGCCAATACCCTGGTCGACCGTGCGGCACCCGTCGCAGCGGCCTTTATTACCGACACCCTGCGTTTCGATAGCGTGGAGACCGATGGGGCGCGCGCACGAATTCGTTCGGCCGTGGAGCCTGTGCTGAAACACATACTCGCCTCGGAGAAAATTCAAGACGGGGGCAGCCGCTGGACGGCCCAGACCCGCTCCGATGCGCGCACCTATCTGGGCCTTATCCGCGGGGAGACCCATCCCCTGGCCCGCCTGATCAGTGCCGGTATCGCCCACGCTATTCTGGTCGGCCTCGCGATGCTTTGTCTCTATCGTTCGATAGGCCTGTTCCGTGGCGAGCGGACGGCCGACACGCGGACCCTCTTTCAGTTGGCCTTGTTGTTGATGTGTGGGCTGCTGATATTGAGCCGCGTAGCGCTCTATTTTGAGCCGACTGGCTTTCTGGTGCCCGTTGCGGCCTGTGGGATTCTCTACGCTATTCTGGTCAACGTGGGGCTCGCCGCTGTGGTGAGCATACTTACGGCGACCCTGGTCTCCGCCCAATACGGCTATGATTGGCGTCTCCTCACGGTGGGTACGGCCATGTCCATGGCGGGGGTCTTCAGTATTTTCCGGGTGCGTCGCCGGAGCGATATGGCGGGGGCATCAATCACCGCCACGTTGGTCGGTGTTATCATGATGATAGCGGTGATTCTGGCGACGGATTCGCTGTTGGATGAAGCGACAGCCCGCCGCCTCTTTTTGATTGTGCTGAATGGGATAATCTGTCTTTTGGCTATTCCGGCGGTCCTTTCACCCCTGGAGCGGCTATTCGGCATCACGACCGATATCCAGCTGCTGGAGTATTCAGACTTTAACAACGAGTTGCTGGGCCGACTTGCCGTGGAAGCACCTGGTACCAGTGCCCACAGCCGCATGCTCGGCGATCTGGCGGAAGCGGCTGCCGATGCCATCGGGGCCAATGGCCTGCTGGCCCGTGTATCGGCCCTCTATCACGATATTGGCAAGATGCGTCGTTCGGAGTATTTCTCGGAGAATCAGACCGGCTATAACGTCCACGACGAACTGTCGCCCCGGATGAGTGCCCGGGCTATCGCCGCCCACGTAACACAAGGTGCGGAGCTGGCCAAGGAGTACCACCTTCCCAAACCGATTATTGATGGGATTCTGGAGCACCACGGTACCTGTCTCATCGGCTATTTTTACCAGCAGGCCCTCAGCGCGCAGAAGCATGACGATGTGTCAGAAGATGATTTCCGCTATCCCGGCCCCAAACCCCAACGACCCGAGACGGCGATTCTGATGATTTGTGATGCGGTGGAGTCAGGGGTCCGCTCGATTAAGAATCCCAATGAAGAGCGGGTGCGCGATTTTGTGGACAAAATCGTGGCGGCTCGATCGGCTGATCGACAGTTTGATGACTGCAACCTGACCTTGAAGCAACTGGACACCATCGCCGAGGTAGTGGCCCAGCGCACCCTTTCCAACCTGCACACCCGGGTGGCCTATCCGGCGACGCGGGCGGAGGATGATGTGGACAATATCATTCCCATGACGGGAAACGCGGAATCATGATAGACGTCCGTGTGACCCGGGAATCGCAGGAAACGGGGCTGTTTCGGAGTGATGTGCTGTCTCGCCTTGCGACCCGGATTTGCGCCGGGGAGCTGGAAGGTGCAGTGGATGTCGAAGTCAGTGTATTATTCTGCGATGATGATCGTATTCGGTCCCTGAACAAGGCCTATCGGGATAAGGATTCCGCGACGGACGTCTTGTCTTTCGAACAACCGGAGGCTCCGATACCCGGCCCGCGGCTGTTGGGTGATATCGTTATTTCACTGGAGACGGTGGTGGGCCGTAATGGCACGGATCGGGCCGCCATGCGGAACGATGTGCGCCTCCTGTTTTGCCACGGGATGTTACACTTATTAGGATACGACCATGGCACGGAGGCAACGCGCCGTGTCATGAACGAAAAGCAGGCCCACTACCTGGGCGTGCGGATGGAAGCCGCCTGGCGCACGGACTCGTAACGCGTTTACGCAGCGGGTCGCAGTGATCAGGAGGTGGAGCGCAGAAGCGCATTGGAAGAAGACAGTAGTAGTTCATCACGATGGACTCAACGAACCCTCATTTTATGTTGCTGGATAGGCGCATTCCTGGCGCTCAGCGGCCTGGGGCGTGATGCCGGTGCGGACGCATCGGATCCCACGATGGACTCAAGGGATTTGGCCGCCGTGTTTACACCGGTGTTGTCGGATTTCGCAACCTTGGATCGCGACGACGATGGGTATCTCACCCATGAGGAAATCCAGGCGGGTCATCCTACCCTCAGCTTCAGTCAACTGGAATCGATTGATTCCGATGGTGACAGTCGGCTAGCCCTTTCCGAGGTGCAGGCCCCGGTGTGGTCTGGTCTCGTCCTTTCCGTCGAAGAAGGCTTTACCACGCTGGACGCGAACAGCGACGGACAATTGATCCTGCCGGAGCTTCAGGCGGCCTTTCCCGTGGCGTCGGCGGCCTTTCTGGGCCATCTCGACGGGGATGAGAACGGCGTATTGACGTCGGACGAAGTGATGGTGGAAGACGCGCCGCCACCCGTCCGCGTGGGATTGCTAGCGGCCGTCGTGCTCTTGCTGGCCTTTTCCGCCTTCTTTTCGGCATCTGAAGTGGCCTATTTTTCCCTGAGTCCTCTCCATATCCGCGCTATCGGCGAGCGGCCCGGCCTGCTGGATCGGGAAGCATCGCGCCTCTTGTTGCACCCGGGTGAATTGCTCACGTCTATCCTGATGGGTAATTCCATCGTCAACGTGTTGTTGGGTGTGACCCTGGCCCTTCCCGTCGAGCAACTGTTTGAGCTTATTCTGCCCCCGGCCTTCTCGTACCTCGCCGCCGTAGCGGCCTGTACGGCCATCCTGGTTATTGTCGGCGAAATCGTACCCAAGCTGATGGTGGTCCGTAATAACGAGCTCTATGCCCGTTGGGCGTCCTTTCCCCTGCGCTTCTGCAGTGCCCTGCTCCTGCCCTTGCGCCACGCGGTGCTCTGGTTGATTGGTTTTCTGTTTCGGGTCACCGGCTTCAGCGACATGCGGCCGGCCCCCTTCATGACCGACCAGGAGTTTGCTTCGCTCCTTTCGGAAGGCGAGGCCACGGGGGCTATCGAAAAGGATGAACGGGAAATGATCCAGGGCATCCTGAAGGTGAGCGAGTCCATGGTGCGGGAGATTCTGATCCCCCGGCCCGACATCGTGGCCCTGAATCAGGAAGCCAGTGTGGAAGAGGCCCTCGCCCTGTTTATTGAGCATGAGTTTGCCCGCATCCCGGTATACGGTGAGAATCTGGATCAGATTACGGGGATTCTCTACGCCAAAGACCTTTTGTCTCATGTGGACCAGGGCAATATGGACGTGCCGATTAAGCCCTTGTTGCGTCCTGCGCATTACGTGCCAGAGACCATGACGATTTCCGATTTTATGAAATCGGTGCAGCGACTGCGTACCCACCTGGCAATCGTGGTGGATGAGTTTGGCGGCACCGAGGGGTTGGTCACACTTCATGATGCCCTGCGCGAAATCGTCGGGGAGCTGGAAGTGGAAGACGAGACCGAAGAGCCTGCGGTGGTGCAATTGGAAAAAGACTTGTACGAAGTAGATGGCAGTTTTTCGTTGGATGAACTGGAGGCCCTTACCGGCGTTCCGGTGAACGACGAGGAGCATGCTACGGTTGCGGGGTTCCTGATGGAGCAGAGCGACAAGGTGCTGGAAGTGGGCGATCATATTCGCCACGAAGGCGTGCGATATACGGTAGAAGCCGTGGAAGGTAAACGGGTTTCCCGTCTGCAGATTCGCATTGGACGTCGCAAGAACAAACAATCGGGAGGGGCCGCCTGATGTGGGTTGCCATTTCTCTATTTACGCTGGGTATCTTGCTCAACGCCTTTTTCGCGGGGTATGAGACGGGATTTGTCGCCAGTAACCGTATCCGTGTGCGCCACCTGGTGGAGTCGGAAAATGATGCCCGGGCGACCCTGTTGCTCCACTATCTCACCCATCCCGAGCGGATGATTACGGTGGTGCTCGTGGGCACCAACATGGCCCTCGTGATGGGGACCATTGCCCTGACCCGGGAAGTGGGCCCCCTGTGGAGCACGATCATTGCCACGCCGCTTTTTCTGGTCTTTGGTGAAGTGTTGCCCAAGAGTGCCTTTCGCCTCCACCCCACCCGCTTTTCACTGGCCCTCCTGCCCCTGATTCGTTTTTTTGATGTGGTGCTGGCTCCGGTCGTGGTGCCTGTTTCCTGGCTCTCGGCCAAGTTGGTATCCATGGTAGAAGGGGAAATGAAGGCCGAAGAATCGCTCATGAACACCGTGGAAGACATGCGGGTGTTGGTTGATGAAAGTGCCCACCGGGGTACTATCGAAGAAGAAGAAAAGGCCATGATTCACTCGGTCATCGATCTCCAGTCCAAGTTGGCGAAAGAGGTCATGGTGCCCCGTATCAACATGGTGGCCTTGCCTGAAACGGCGAGTCGCAGTGAGCTCATTGCCAAGCTGGTGGAGAGTGGCTATACCCGCCTTCCGGTTTATCGGGAATCCATTGATGAGATCGTGGGTGTGGTGAATGCCTTTGATGTGCTTCGTGCGCGGGAAAGCTGCGAGACCATCGAGGGGTTCATTCAGGATGTACTCCATATTCCCGACACCATGAAGCTCGATGATTTGCTGGAGCGCATGCGGGAACATGGCAGTTCCATCGCGGTGGTTACCGATGAGTATGGCGGCACGGATGGCATTATTACGCAGGAAGATGTCCTGGAGGAGATCTTCGGCGAGTTTCACGATGAGTATGACAAGGATGAGACGTCTATTCGTGAGGTGAGCCCAGGTGCCTACGTGGTGGATGCCCACATGGAGCTGGAAGTGGCGGCGGAAGTGATGGGGGTGGAACTCGATGATGATGAAGTGGAGACCGTAGGTGGTTGGGTCATGCACCAGGTGGGACGTATACCGGCCACGGGCGAAGTGATTCGCGATGATCCCTACAAGATTACGATCCTGGAAGGAAGCGCCAACAGTATTTCGCGACTGCGTATCGAGATCAAGGAGCCGCCACCCGAGGCCTGAGCCGGGGCAAATTAGAAAATGGGGGAGACAGTGCGTAGAATACAGGGTGTGCTTCCACCGAGAACCGGTATTATCCGTGCACCAATCCCCGGATTTGTTCCCCCAGAAAGCGGTACATGAAACGAGCAAAAAACGACGCCGAATATAACAGCCTTGCGAGCTTCATGCGGGTGTACTTCAAGCAAGTGCAGCGCTATGTGACGACGGGCGTCATGGTGTGGGTCCCCCTCTTTATCACGATCTGGGTCGCCTGGATATTTGTCTCCAAAATTGCGCTGGCCATCCGGGTTTCCATGGGGCACGTGGAAAACTACGTGCGCAACGTGGGCGAGCGGGTCCCCTCCCTCGATTTTCTCCAGCACTTTCGCTTTGATTCCGATTTCGCTTCAATGGGCACAGGCCTGTTGCTGGCGGTCCTGCTTTTTCTGTGCACCGGTTTCCTCACCCGTTACTTAGTGGGCCGCAAAATTATAGCCACCGGTGAAATGCTGGTGGGAAAGATCCCCCTTATCAGTCGGGTTTACCTGGCGGTACAACAGATTCGGGACGTTTTTGTAAACCGGGAAGGGGCCGTTTTTCAGCAGGTCGTCTTGCTGGAATATCCCCGCAAAGGCATTACAGCCGTCGGCTTTGTCACGTCGGATGAACAGGGCATCGTGCAGCAGACATCGGACCGGGTGCTTTCGGCGGTGTTTGTGCCCACGACCCCTAACCCCACCTCGGGTTTCCTCTTGTATCTGCCCCCCGAAGAATTGACGCCCATGGATATGAGCGTCGAAGATGCGATGAAACTGATTGTGTCGGGCGGTGCCTACATACCGGGACACACCAAAGCCGAAGAAGCTGCCAGCTAACGTGATTGGCGGCCCGTGTTGCGGCTCCGTTCAACGATACCTCAACAGCAGGAGAATTTTTCGTGCGTGCCATCTTAGCTGCGATTTCAACCATATCCAATCCCAGAAATGTAATCCGGCCGGGCTTCCTCGTGAACTCCGTGGCGCTGGCCACGGGTGCCGTAGCGCTCGTCGGTTGCGGGGGTACGAGTACGGCACCGCAGGACAACATCTTACGCATCAATGTTAACGCGGAGGTTAAAGACCTGGATCCGCACCTCGTAACGGGGGTGCCAGAACACCGCGTCAACGGGGCCCTGTTTGAAGGGCTGGTGGATCTGGATTCGGCTACCTTGGATCCCGTGCCCGGCGCGGCGAAGTCCTGGGAGCTCTCCGAAGACAAGCGGACCTATACCTTCCACCTGCGGGAAGACGGTAAGTGGTCCAACGGCGACCCCGTAACGGCCCAGGACTTTCTCTACAGTTACCAGCGGATGCTTACCCCCACCCTCGCAGCGGATTATTCCTATTTGCTCCACTGCATCCAGAACGCCAAGGCCTACAACGAAGGCACCCTGACCGATTTCAATGAGGTCGGGGTGAAGGTGGTTGACCCCCACACCCTGGTCATCACCCTGGAAAATCCCACGCCCTACTTTCTTTCCATGCAGATGCATCAGGCATGGTATCCCGTGCACCAGGCCACCATTGAGGCCCATGGCGCGATGGACCAGCGCAATACCCGTTGGACCCGTGCGGGCAACCATGTGGGCAATGGCCCCTTTCGCCTGACCGAGTGGCGTCCCAATGAAGTGATCGAGGTGGTGCGCAATGAGCATTACTGGGATCATGAAAACGTGCAGATGGCGGGCATTCACTTCTTTCCGATTGACGACTTGCAGACCGAGGAGCGCAGTTTCCGTACGGGCAAGATTCAGATGACGGGCGAAGTGCCGTTGGACAAGCTGGCGTCCTACCGCCAGGACAATCCGGAAGTGCTGCATATCGATCCCTACCTGGGAGTCTATTTCTACCGGCTCAACACCACCAAGCCCCCCTTCGACGATGTGCGGGTGCGGCAGGCCTTGTCCCTGGCCACGGATCGGGAATCCCTGGTGAACAACGTGTTGAACGGGGGGGAACGTCCGGCCTTCCATTATGTGCCACCCGGCATCGAGGGGTATTCGAGTGAAGCCCGGCTGACCTTTGATCCCGAGAAAGCCAAGGCCCTGTTGGCCGAAGCGGGCTATCCCAATGGAGAAAACCTGCCCCCCATCGAGATCTTGTACAACACGTCGGAGAATCACCGGCGCATCGCAGAGACCATCCAGCAGATGTGGAAGACCCATCTTGGGGTGGATGTGCAATTGATGAATCAGGATTGGCAGGTGTACCTCGATACAACGCGGAGTATGAATTACTCCATCGCCCGCGCCGCCTGGATTGGTGATGTGGTGGACCCCGTCAATTTCCTGGAAATGTGGCTGACCGACGGAGGCAACAATGAAACGGGGTATAGCCGACCGGAATACGACGCCTTGATTCAGCAGGCCTATGCCGAGCCCGATGGGACGAAGCGTAGCGCGGCACTGAAGGCGGCGGAAGATATGGTCCTGGAAGACCTGCCCATCGTTCCCATCTATTTTTACACCCGGAAGTACCTGCAGGCCCCGGAAGTGAAAGGCTACGCACCCAATGTCTTGGGCTATCTTCGTTTTCAGGAGTTTTACCTGGAATATCCGGCTGAGGGCGGGTCGGAGTAAGGGACGGTTTCCGAATGGCCCCTCTGGCGTCTTTTCCACGTGGCTTGTTGGCGTGTGGTAGCTTGCTCCCCTCCTGGGGGAGAGCACGTAATACCTTGCAGGCGTTTACAGATTTTTAGGGAGGTGCTGCTAAGGTAACGGCGGTGGCCATCGTCATTGGTGTAGCGCCGCGAGCAAGCTCGCTCATCTAAAGCGTAAGCAAGCTTACGCACTCCAAAAGGCAAGGCGCCTTATCCCTTAAGAGTCCGACCGTTCGTTCTAGGTGCCTGTTTCGCTCCGCGTGTCGTTCGCCCCCTCCTCCCGTTTTCTCTGCGCTGGGTGAGAATTTCACTTTTTTTTGGGGCTTGTGTACAATACGGCCTTACATTTATGAGGAGTACTACGTGCTACGGGGATATGTCATAGTCGATTCGGACGGGCGAAAGGTGCCTGTTGAAGACTCATTGGTGGTTGGCCGCACGTCAGACAGTGGCTTGGCCATCGATGACAGCGCGGCATCGCGTCGTCATATGGAGATTAAGGCCCGCCCCAATACCTTCGTCTGGAAGGACTTGGGCAGTACCAATGGCACTATCCTCAATGGCGCAAAGATGCTGGCGGGCGAGCTGAAAAACGGCGACCGCATCCAGATTGGCGAGACCACGCTCACCTTTGAGGTCCATGGCAAGCCGGAGCCGGTGGACAATGGCTCCCCCGTTTCACCTCCCTCCGATGAAAACCGTCTCTTCACCGAGACGATCATGGATGCCCAGGGTCAGGTGAAGAAGCCCGATGCGGCGCCTTCCAAGACGACCCAACTGTTGGAAGCGGTGTATACCGTGGCCAATGAGATTGCCACCAACTACGACGTGTGTAGCCTCATGGATGGGGTCTTGACGACCACACTGCGGGCCATCAATGCCCAGCGCGGTGCCATTTTCCTGGCGGACACGACCCATGAACTGCTCCCTTGCCCCAACTGTGGCACGGTGCACAGCATTGCCAATGGCACGCTGGAGAAAATGCAGTTGGGTGATTTTCGTATTAGTGGCACGGTGGCTTCCCGGGTAATTCGGGATGGCGAGAGCGTGTTGTATCAGGATACGGACAGCGACATGGAGCTGAACGCGTCGGAGAGCATCATGTCTCTCCAGTTGCGTTCCATTGTGTGTGTGCCCCTGCGCGCCAAGCATGGCATCCTGGGAATCCTTTATATCGATTCGGATCGGCAGGACCAGAATTATTCCCACGATGACCTGCTGCTGGCGGCCTCGG
>JAUIMA010000147.1 GCA_030432675.1 Candidatus Hydrogenedentota bacterium
CCCAGCAAAGTTTGCTCAAG
This sequence comes from Candidatus Hydrogenedentota bacterium, assembly GCA_030432675.1. GTDB lineage: Bacteria > Hydrogenedentota > Hydrogenedentia > Hydrogenedentales > JAEUWI01 > JAEUWI01. Next base: position 21 of record JAUIMA010000147.1, read on the forward strand.
ATAGAGTCTTCGGCACTCGAAACCGAAAACGCCAAGGCCTTGAAGCTCTTTTTCCGGCGCCGTTGAAATGCCGCGTGGCTGTATGGGCGGTCTTTGAGAAAGATGAAGTCTATTTTCTCCGCAGTTTCAAATCCTATCGCGTTAAACATCTGACACCGCTTAAATGCGTCCAGTGCCGCCTCCCGAGAGACATACGCATTTGGCTCCAGCGCTTTCAATAGGTCTTCGAGTGATTCCTTGGTCGGTGCGATGACGATATCCAAGTCATTGGTGGCACGGGGCTCTCCGTACAAAAATGAAGCTACCGACCCCGTAACCATATAGGGGATAGCGAAAGTCTCAAGCGTCCCGATGGCTATCTGCGCCAGACCATCTGGATCTTCAATATTCACTCTGCACCCTGGAAAATCGCTGCGAACTCCGTGTCCGTCATGATTCGCCTACAATAGGCAATTTGCGTTTCACGCTTTGTAAATTCTGGGTGCTGCTCCTGTATGCTCTCTATCACTAACGAACGCATTCGAACGGAGAGCCGATTTGCTTGTGCCAGCCGCTGCTCTGGAGTCATGCGTGCAATTACGTCGTAGTACACTTGCTCTGCTTCCACCGAAGTATCTTGCATGAAGCTCATGTGTTGGCTTCCTTCTTGGTGCATTGGCCAGCTCAAACACTAAAAAATGTCGACAGCATCGGGCTGTGGGGCGGTAGAAAGTAGCCCCACCCCGGCATTTAAATATCGAGATTCTGTACTTCTGCGGCGTGTTTTTCGATGAACAGCTTGCGGGGTTCCACCAGGTCGCCCATGAGCGTTACAAACATGGAGTCGGCAGAGTTTTCGCTCTCCTCCATCACCTTTAGGAGGGTGCGGTTTGCCGGGTCCATCGTGGTCTCCAACAACTGCTCCGGATTCATTTCACCGAGACCCTTATACCGCTGCATGTGAAGACCCTTTTCACCTTCTTTCATCAAGTAGGTTTTGAGTTCCAGCAGGTCATCTGCTTCGAACGCTGCCTCGCCGGGGCTGAGGCCGTCTTTGGGTTCAACCCGATAGGGTGCCTCACCCACAGCGTTCAAGGGTTCCATGTGGGTCAGCATGGCCGAAAACTCGTGGCTCTTCATAAAGGCCAGGTCGATCTGTTGGGCCTGACGAATCTTTGGCGGGACCGGGGTGCCATTTTCCGGCTCCGTGCCCTCCAGTTCCGTCTGCTCTTCCGCCAGGTTGACGACTTCCGCGTCCGCGCCGAAAATGTCGGCCAGTTCTGCCGCAGACAGCTTGCCGGGATCCAAGAGGACTTCCCGCGGGAGCTCCATGCAACGCAGAACAGATGCTTCCGAAACACCATAGACCCGAAAGAGACGCTCAAGCATTCGTTTGCGGTCCTGTGCCGCACGAATACCCTTCAACAACGTCTTCATCTGGACACTTCGGCCATTGGAAGAGGCGGTGGTCACTTTGAGGGTGTCGAGCACGGTATCAAACACGAACTGATCTTTTTCCGCGTCGGAAAGTACATAGCGCGACTTCTTGCCCTTGCGAATCTGATAGAGGGGCGGCTGGGCGATATAGAGATGGCCGCGCCGAATCAACTCGGGCATTTGACGATAGAAGAAGGTGAGGAGCAGGGTGCGAATGTGCGCCCCGTCCACGTCCGCATCGGTCATGATAATGACCTTGTGATAGCGGAGCTTACTTGCGTCATAGTCCGTATCGCCAAAACCCGTGCCCAATGCTGTAATCAAGGAGCGAATTTCGTTGTTATTCAGCATTTTATCGACACGGGCTTTTTCCACATTCAAGACCTTACCGCGCAGGGGAAGGATAGCCTGAAATTTACGATCCCGACCCTGTTTGGCGGAACCACCCGCGGAATCACCCTCGACAATAAAGATTTCGCAAAGAGCCGGATCTTTTTCCGAGCAGTCTGCCAATTTGGCCGCCTGGCCGATCGAATCCAGCGCGCCTTTGCGCCGGGTAAGGTCGCGGGCCTTCCGTGCCGCCTCTCGGGCGCGGGCCGCTTCCAGCGTCTTATTAACAATACGGTTCGCCGTCGTGGGGTTTTCTTCAAAGTAAGTCTGGAGGCCTTCATAGACCAGCGAATTCACAATGCCCTGGATTTCGCTGTTGCCCAGCTTGGTCTTCGTCTGTCCCTCAAACTGGGGGTCGTGGAGACGGACCGAGATAATGGAGGTGAGTCCTTCGCGGGCATCGTCGCCCGAGAGCGAGGCATTGGCCTTCTTCAGGAGATTGTTCTTTTTGGCGTAATCGTTCAGGCTTTTGGTCAGCGCCGAGCGAAAGCCGCTCAGGTGCGTACCGCCTTCGTGGGTGTTGATATTGTTGGCGAAGGTCGCAATCGTTTCCGTATACGCCCCCGTGTATTGCATCGCCACTTCCACTTCGACCTCGTCTTTGGAGGCTTCGAGATAGATGGGCTTGCGGTGGAGGGGGTCTTTGTTCCGGTTCAGGTAGTTCACATACTCGACGATGCCGCCCTTGTAGTGCATTACCTCGGCTTCATCATCCGTGCGTTCATCTTCAAAGACGATGGTGATGCCCCGATTGAGGAAGGCCATCTCCCGCAGGCGCGTCCGGAGGGTCTCGGCGTTATATTCCGTGACCTCGAAGATTTCGGAGTCCGGCATGAAGGTAATCTTCGTGCCCGTGGACTTCACCGTCCCCTTCTTCTCCAGCTTCGTCTTGGGCTTGCCCCGCTCAAAACTCATTCCCCACACATGGCCTTCGCGCTTGACTTCCACTTCGAGCCAGGTCGAGAGGGCGTTCACACAACTCACGCCCACGCCGTGGAGGCCGCCCGACACCTTGTAGGAGTCGTTATCGAACTTACCACCGGCGTGGAGCACGGTGAGCACCACTTCCAGCGCGGTCTTGTTCTTAAACTTCTTGTGCTTCCCAATGGGAATGCCGCGGCCATTATCGACTACCGTGATGCTGTTATCGATGTGGATGCTGACGGAAATCTTTGTACAATGGCCCGCCAGCGCCTCGTCGATACTGTTATCCACCACCTCATAAACCAGGTGGTGCAGTCCGCGCGCGGCCGTGTCGCCGATGTACATGCCCGGACGTTTTCGAACGGCTTCGAGACCCTCCAGTACTTGAATGGATCCAGAGTCGTAACCTTTTTCAGCCATTATACTTACCTCGAATCATAGCGCCCCCGCGTTAGATGGTTTTTAGGGTACACGTAAGTATAGCAAAATCAACACCTTGAAACAACATTTCCGCTATATTTAGAGGTCAATAAACTCTTGACATACGCTATCTTGTGGATGGCGGTTTGCGGGGGTGATTTTTGGGTCAGAAGGGGTGGAGAATCGATGAAAATTGCGGTTCTTGTGCCGTGAAAGCTGCAGTGGGTGGGGTTTTATGTTTGTTCTTCCGCCTCGTTTTCGGTGTGAAGGTCTTTCCAGATAGGGCGGGATTCCCAGTCGTCCGGAAAACCCATCGCGGGTATCAGGGTGGCATCTAACGTTTTGAGATGGCTATGAAGTCGTTCAGGCCAACAGCTGTTAGAATCGATTTGTTGGCTCATATGAACGAGTAGCACAAGCGAATTGTATAGCTTTCGCCTTCGGGTGTTTGTGGTTTTTTTGTCAACGTGGAAGTTCTGCCAGAGTCCTTCGGGTTTCTTGCGTGGCAGTTTGGCGGTAAGCGTTAGGCCCCGATTCCAGATTCGTGCGTGGTGTGCAGCCATATTGCGCAAGACGGAAAAATGGTGAATCAGGGGGCAAAAGGTTGTCTCATCCAGCCCGTAGGTGCTGGCAATATCCTGACGAATGCGCGGAGATTGTGTGTTGGATAGTAATTTCGACACGGCCCCAAAGGACGCTATCTCGGCAACTACCCAAACGGGCGGCCAAGGCTCCTTCAGCTTTCGCAAGTGATGCTTAATAAATTCCTCTTGGCTACGATTAATCTCATTGGAAAGACTGCTCAGTGTATGGGCATGCTGCAAGGGGTCCTTAAAATGCTGATTATTTAAGTATTCTAAGGGGCCTAGCTGGGTTCCGAACTCGTAAGCCCATCGGGCCCGAACGGAGATCTCGATTCTTCCGCAGCCCTCGAATACCAACTGACGCAGTTTCGAGTCAAACAAATACAACTCTGAAAGATGTTCGAAGTGTGTATCTGGGAGGAAGCGATCAGCATGGCCAAGTCTCGTAAAAGGGAATCGGTAGGCGGAAAGACGGTAGTAGTTGTGGTGTCGTAACCACTCTTTTGCAACGTGGGTGTCGTCGACTATTAGTCCGCGCCCGATCAATATTGCGAGTTGCTCGTCGTAGCCTTTTGCCACCTTTGTCATTTGATGTGAAATCCCCTGAAATGAGTAACCCCCCTGGTGCGCATCGTGGAGAGGCGTGGGGGGTGTTGTTAACTATATATTAGCACGAGACGTTGCACTTGTAAAGGTGTTGGTGCTCACAATGGCGTTTCATGGCGAACCTACTCGCCCTTAATCTCATGCTTCGTCTTAGTATCCCTCTCCCTCTTTATCATCCAGCGACTCTCCGTCGGCTAACAATACGATGTAGATATCCGACACCAGCTCTTTACGGGCCATACGGTTAATCTTCTTGAGGATTTGCCATTTGCGGTAGTTGATTTTGTGCATCCACACGGCGCTGTCGGCTTCGATACGGAGTTCCCGGTCTTTGATGCCCCGGGGGCGGGCGTGCTTGGCCACCGTTTCGCCCACGATTTCGGGCCAGTGTTCCCAGATCTCGGCATGCTCCAGGTGCTTGCCCAGTTCCGTGGTCTTCTTCATCTTGGCGAGGATATCACCCACGCCTTCCAGCTTAGTGCGCTTCAAGTTGGCCTCGTATCATCTGATAACGGCGGTAGGGCCGTGATCCAATTTTTTCCGTCAGTTCCCGTTCCGTGGTGGTAACAAGACATTGTACTTTATCCGCCAGGGACTCGAAAAGATGCTGGGCGCGGTGGGCATCCAGCTCCGCGAGCACCTCATCCAGCATCAGGATGGGATATTCTCCTGTCTGCTCCTGAATCAGGGCAATCTCGGCAAGCTTGAGGGCCAGCGCCGCCGATTTTTGCTGGCCCTGTGAGCCAAAGACCCGGGCCGACTTGCCCGCTATTTGAATGTCGATATCATCCCGATGGGGACCCCGGGTCGTCTGTTTGCGACGGATGTCCGTATCCCGTGTGCGGGCGAGGAGGCTGCCAAAATCCTCCTGTCCGTCCAAATCGGGCGCATAGCCCAGGGTCAGGCCTTCTGCCGCTGCGATGCGTTCGTAGGCGTCTGTCGCCTGGAGGGATAGCTCCGCCACGAATTTTGCGCGCTCTTCCATGAGGATTTCACCAGGAGGCACCAGTTGGGCGTCCCACACCTCCAGAAGCGTTGGGTCCGGACGAAACTGCTTGAGCAGGCTGTTCCGTTGCTTGAGTGCCTGTCGGTATTGTTGGAGGGCTGTGAGGTAGCGGGGGTTAATCTGGGACAGTTCCATATCGAGGAATCGTCGCCGAATCGTGGCGCTGCCCTTGATGAGGCCCACATCCTCCGGCGAGAAAAACACCGTGTTGATACGGCCCAGGATATCGCTGATGCGGGTCTGGGGCACGCCGTTAATCTTGAAGCGTTTGGCCTTTTGCCAGTAGTGGGCTTCAAGATCCACGACACGATCACTTCGCTCGGCTCGCGCGGTGATGGAATAGCCCTCTTCCCCGTGGCGGGTCAACTCCCGCTCGTGGAGCGTGCGGTGGCTGCGGGCTGTACAGACGTAGAGCAGGGCCTCCAGCAGCGACGTCTTTCCCTGGGCATTGTCCCCATGGATGATGTTCAGGCCAGGCTCGGGCTCGAAGTTAATCTCTTCGAGACAGCGAAAGCGCCGACAGGTTAGTTGGGAAAGCCACATCAGGGTACTCCGCCCGAAGGTGACGGTTCCCGATAGCAGGCACCTTGATCAGCCATGGGCCACAGGGGTCAGCCCCGCGATATAGAATTGTGCGCCGAACTCAGCCCGCCAGGCCAAGCAACTCGTCAATCGACCCGTGCATGTTAAAATACTGCTCGGTCAACCCGGGCAACGCGTCGCAGGTCATTCCCGCGGCAACGTAGGTCTCATCCAACACCTGGGTGGTGTTCTTGGGGTGGGCGAGGTAGCCACTGAGGCTGCAAAGTTGATTGGCGATAGACAGGTTGGCAGCAAGTTCCCGGTGTCCTTCATCGCACTTCGCGAGCTCGTGATGGCCCCGGATGGCATTGACCACGGCAGGGGTCAACTTCCACTTTTGCGCCAGGCGGGCACCCAGCTCTGCATGGTCCACGCCGATAATTCGCTGCTCGGCCTGATACCAGGGTATGCCTTCTGCTTCTACCAGGGCGCTGACTTGTGCATACTCATCGGGCATATACTCTTCGAGGATAACCTTGCCAATATCGTGAATGAGCCCATAGGTGAACGCTTCATCTTCGGAGCCGACAAAACCTTTGATGCATCCGGAGAGCACGATAGACTTCATGGCAAAGCCGCAGGCCACCGAGTGGGTGAGAAACTGCGTCGCACTCGACTTCATGCATTCAAACGCGGTGGCCGTCATGGCCAGGTTTTTTAAGACTTTGGCACCCAGCAATACGGTGGCGTGATCCACACTCGTTACTTCCTGGCCGAGTCCATAATACGCCGAGTTAACAAGCCGAAGGGTCTTAAGCGCGATGGCCGGGTCGCTGGATATAATGGCCGCAACGGCTTTCATATCGCAGGTCGGGTCATCCAGCATTTCGGTGAGCTTCACCACAGAATCAGGGAGGCTGGGCAGCGTTACCACTTCATCCAGCAGGGTATCAATATCAAATCCGTTATCTGGGCACATCAGCCAAGCTCTCCCGGTTCCGGCAGATTTCGTTCCCCGAAACTGCGCTCCTGCATACAAAGAATGTGGAGATAGTCCCCGGGAGAAAGCAACTCACAGCCCGCAGGCAGGAGTGCTGTCCGCGGTTTCGTGGGGTCTTCCCCGGGAGAAATGAGGGTGGCGCCTTTGGGGTTGCTTGCCGACCCCACTAATACCACATTGCCCTTACCGCCGCCCACCAGCGTCAGTCCGCCCACAATTGCTTCGCCTTGTTTCTTCCAGGAAATCACGACCCAATCACTTTCCAGCAGGTGAGGCCCACCCGCATCACGGCCTACGTTGAAACAGAACTGGCCCGGGAGGGGAACCAACCCGGGCCAGAAACGAATGCTCTTGCCCTAGAAAATATATTCGGGCTCAAGGACCGCATCGTAGTTGACGTCTTTGTCCGTAAACGGAAAAGTCGCCATCTCGAATACGCCCGTGCTGGTGCGCATGACGGCACGGGCACCGCCCAATACGGGCACTACGCCGAGAAGGTAGGCCAAGGGCTTTCCTTCTTTGTACTTCTTGTCAAAGGTGACGGGAATTTCTGCCCAGCCGAACATGACATTCGAAAGGCCCCGGCCCAATTTGGTGAGGGACTTCTCCAACCCGGTGGGTTTCGGAAGGTCCAATTCAGGGTTGTACAACTGGGCCGATACGGGCGTGACCTGTGCAAAAAGGGCCGTAACCATAAGGACGGCAACTACAATTCGAAAAATCGGGTGTTTGGTAGCCAAAACACTCCCTCCACGTCTATCGTTATATGTGCCTGGTGAGACACACTTTCCCTACATAACCACATCGTCTTCGGAGTGTAGCACAGCCCATGCGACTTGTCAATTAACTACTTGCCCCAATTTTCCGGGATTTTCTCTCTCCCAATTCGATTCCGAACGCGGGTGTTTCAGTATCAAGCGGCACGTTTCATACTGAATCACCTGGTGGCCCAATTGTTTTCCCAGTCTATGAAAAGGGATGGTTTGTAAGGTGTTTATAGTCAACGGGTTATGGTACGGTGTTTCGCGGATGGCGGAACTGGCACGGCGCTGGCATCAGTTCAAGCAAGGAAACAACATCGGCGCCGCCCACGGCGGCCGCAACATAAAGGAGATACTACCATGAGCCTCTTAGTCCCCATCCGACGCAACACCCGAATTGCCTGGCCGACCTTCGGCGAATTGGAGCAGCAGCTTGATCGCATGCTCAGCAATAACACCGAGAATCCTGACCAATCCCCGGTGGGCTGGTCCCCGGCCATCGACATCCGCGAAACCGAAGACGCCTATATCCTGGAAGCCGACCTGCCCGGTATGCGCAAAGAAGATATCGACCTCAAGGTGGTCGAAGATCGCGTGACCCTTACCGGCTCCCGCAAGCGGAGTGAAGAGCACAAGGAAAATGGTTACCGGCGCTACGAGCGGACCGAAGGGCGCTTCGAGCGGAGCTTCCGCCTCCGGGGTGGCATTGACGGCAACAAAGTCGAGGCCTACTTTGAACACGGCGTCCTCACGGTCACGTTGCCCAAGCCCGAAGCGACGAAGCCCCGACAAATTGAGGTGAAGGTCAACTAAGTCCTTCCCTGCGAATAGAACGACTCTTTCCCATGGTTGGCAGAGTCCCCGCCCAGCCCGTCGCTGCGGTGGGGGCTCTCGCTCATGGGCCGCCCACATCCTGGAAGTCAGGCTCCGGCGGAAAGAGGGAATCGCGGTTGGCCATTAGTTCTTCGCAGGTATCCAGGTCATCGGGGATAGGAATCAATATCAACGGACTCAGCCCCAGGTCGTCCCATTGGGCCGGGTTGTTGGGGGTGTTCAAGATAGCCAATGAGGCCCCGACCACCAGTTGTTCCGAGCGATCCCTCACCACCCCGCGCAGACTCCCGTCCGAATACAGCGTCACGTCATTCTCAAAAATCTCCCGCCGGGCCAAATAGATTTCGCCCTCCAGGAAGCCGAAGAGATTCACCATAACGGTAATGCCCGGCTTGCCGTCGCCATCGTCATCATTAATGAGCGGACTGTTGGGGTCCATCGTCAGCGGCTCATCGGGGTTGCCGTCGATACCAATAAGCGTTGGGGTCGCCGGGCGCGCCAGTTTCCATTCCCCGTTTTCTTCAAAGACGGAAACCACCGCGCTACGAGGTCGGATGGCCTGGGTGCCCGCATCGGGTACGGTCGTTACAAAGGGCTGATTGGCCTTGTGCTCCGCATGGCAAAAGCGGTCGTATTCCACCAGCTCCCCGTCTTCAATGACCAGCTCGGTGAATCCATACGATATCACAAAGGTCGAGAGGGGGCCGTTGGGCGTTTCTCCGTCGTAGGCCACGATGTCATAGTGAGCATACCGGCCCGCCATGGCTTCCATAGCCTCGGCTTTCGTCGTAGGTGCCACCCAATCCGGTGCGTTGGTCGGGGTGGCGTACAAGGGGCTTGCCGGCCAGGGTTTCGGCTGGGAACAGCCCGCCATAAACATCAAGACAAGGACTACCCCAACGACACCCGTGCCCCGCGAATACCTGCTGACCATGAAGATTTCCTTCCCACGGCACCGACGTAGTCCCAACGATCAAAGTCGATTCCGCTGGCTATAGTGTAACAGACGATGGGAAACCCCACCGGAATGCCACTTCCAAAGAGCGCCACTTGGTCGCTGGCACGACATTGCCTATGGAGCGCCGGCGGCTCGTCGGCACCACGTTGCCTATGGAGCGCCGACGGCTCGTCGGCACCACGTTACCTATGGAGCGCCGGCGGCTCGCCGGCCCACCGTTACCTGTGGAGCGCCGGCCCACCGCTACCCGGCGTTTGTAGTCACCTTAAAGCACTTGGCATACTCGCCCAAAGCGCGTACCGACTATAGACCCGCCCATCCACCATGTGGGTTCAGGAAAGGCAAATTTATGAAGCGCAGAGAGTTCTTGAAAACGAGTGCCCTGTTGTCTGGGGCGGGGTTGGCAGTTGCACCCGAAAAGGCCCAGGCGGCAGAAGCCTTGCCCGCCACCCAATGGAAACCGGAGCCGGACCTGGGGACCCACTGGGAGGTGTTCAAGAAAATATCGGACCGGTGTGACCCCCGCATGAGCTTTCTGAACGAAGCGTACACCGACTCCGAAGCCTGGGCTTCCGATGCACGGGCCCATCTCGTTTCTTGCTTCAACTATACCGACACGACCCGAAACCTTGCTCCGAAGGTGATTGGCAAGGAACCGTGTGACGGATTTACCCGGGAGCGCGTTGAAATCAGCACCACCGCCGGACACCGCGCGGCCCTGTACCTCCTGGTGCCCGACACGCTCCAGGGGCCGGCACCGGCCATTGTCGCCCTGCATGACCACGGCGGCTACTACCTATGGGGTAAAGAGAAAATTACCCGGGTCGAGCCGGTGCATCCTGAGCTGCAGAAATTCAAAGACCAGTATTACAGTGGGCGGGATATTGCCGACGAGTTGGCCCGGCTGGGTTACGTGGTGGCCGTGCCCGACATGATGCACTGGGGCGAGCGCGCCATGTATTTCGAAGAGGACCCGGAGCGTATCACCACCCGCTCGCTGGCCGTGTCGGCAGAGGACATCAAGCAATTCAACGCCCGGTCCTGGGCCCACGAAGAGCTCATCGGACGGACCGCCCTGGCTGCAGGCACCAGTTTCTCCAGCATCATCACCTGGGACGACCAGTGTGCGGCCGATTATCTCTGCAGCCGTCCCGAAGTGGATGCCAACCGGGTCGGGTGCGTGGGGCTCAGCCTGGGCTCCGTGCGCAGTATCTTCCTGGGGGCCCTTCACCCCAGGGTGCGGGCTTCCGTGGCCGTATGTTGGATGGCCGAGTACCAGGCCCTGATTCGCAACAATGTCCGTTGGGCGGTCGGGTTTACCAAGCTCGTGCCCGGCCTCTATGGCGCCCTCGACTGGCCCGATCTCGCCGGACTGCACTACCCCGGCGCACTCATGACGATCAATGGCCTGAAAGACGAGCTCTATCCCCTGGAGTCCACACAACGGGCCGTGGCGAAGATAGAGCGGATATTCGAAAAGATGGGCGCACCGGAAAACTATGAAGGCGTCTTTTTCGATGGTCCCCACGAGTTTAATACGGCCATGCAGGAAAAAGCCTTCGCCTGGCTGGCATCCCAACTGGCGTGAACGGCGGGGCGACACACGGCCTTCCCGTGACGGTGGACGACGGCTATTCCTATTGTTGCCCACTTTGCCTTCGGGTACACGGGAATAAACTACGGGGCCATATCCATACGTTAGCTTTTGGCGGTCAATATATCATTGGGGACGGTACCGTAAGCAGTGAGGGACGGACGGTACAAACGTGGTCGAGAAAGTCCGAAAAAGCTTGCGCTTTCGGATCGTCCACCCTGTAACAGCTCATCGAGATAGGATTCAGGACTACTTCGTCGTCGGTATAGTTGCGAACCAAACTCATCAGGTCTTCGGGAGTTTGTATCGCCCCCGCCCTTCCCAATGCGCTCTGTACGGAAATCCACCACGGCGGATACATTGTTCCGGGGCGGGCTTCAAAGCTGTAGCGGACGGCGTCGCGACCCGCTACGGGGTGACCTTCCCTCCATACGAACATGCCAAGTGCCAGCGCAGTTGAGCGAATGAAAAATTCATGCAAGGCAGACTTGTTCCAGCTATTGGCCCCGAAATCCCGCATTGAATTTGCCACATGCGCTGAATCGCCCAGCAGGTAATAGACATTGGCCCGTACGGCGTTTCGTTCAGGTGAAGGATTCCGGTCGTGCCACTCCTGGACCAGCGCGGCTCCTTCCGTCGGGGATTGTTCCTCCGCCCGCAGCAACGCGTTGAGCACGACAGCGGCGCCGTTGTCGGGAGCGGCCGCAAGCAATCTTCGAC
>JAUIMA010000148.1 GCA_030432675.1 Candidatus Hydrogenedentota bacterium
CAGACCCGGGTCAGAATCCACGACCAGAATACGGGCTTGCCACCCCGGGTTGGTGCTGCCTTCTGAGGGGGTTGATGGCTCGAAAGCCAGGTCGGAATGATTGCAAACGCGTTCCAACGCCGTAGCCAGATCCTGGGCCGTGAAGGGCTTGCTGACAAACATGATATCCCCCCAGAGTCGATCAGCTTCTTTCAGTTGTTCGGCAGACTCTCCGGAAAAGGCGATAATGGGTATGGTATCTGTCGCCAGATTCTGACGAAGTAGGGCCAAGGTGTTCAGGCCGGCCAGATCATTCATGGTATCGTTCAGCAGAATCAAATCGGGATGGTTCTGCTCCACTTCTCGCACGCACTCATAGCCATTGGCTGCAAACCGGCAGTTCAATCCCAGCGGTGTCAGCACCGTGTCTATGGCTGCAGGAAAGGCCTCGCCTTCATCCACGATTAGAATTTCCTTCACCTCCAGGGCCCCCACGCTCTCCCGCGCCCAACGGTCGTCGAAAACGGCATCGGGAAGGATAACGGTAAAGGTGGTCCCTTTTCCCTCTTCGCTCTCGAGGGAGATGTAGCCGCCATGGGCCTCGGCAATGCTCTTGGCGATGGAAAGGCCGATACCCGTACCTTCATAGCGGCGCGTTTTCGAACTGTCAGCCTGAAAAAATTTCTCGAAAACCTTCTGGCGGTGCTCTTCTCGGATTCCGATGCCGGTATCCGACACCGCAAGGGTGAAAACCCTGTCTGGACTCGTGGTCGCCCGAACTTCGATACGCCCGCCTTCGGGTGTGAATTTGAGCGCGTTGTTTAACAGGATACCGAGCACCTGACCCAGCTTCTCCCGGTCGCACCAGGTCGGTACGATACCATCGTCGACCACCGCGACCAAGTCAATCTCTCGGGCGATGGCATCGGGATGGAACGATGAAACGGCCTCCTCCACCATATACGCCGGTGAAAACAGTCTCCGGGACAAACGCACACCCCGGATTTCCATCCGACTGAACTCAATAATCTCGTTGAGGTGCCCGATTAGGCGCTTTACATTGCGGTCCATCACGCGCACTGCCGCACTCTGGGGTCCCGCCATCTCGCCGAGGCTTCCGGACTCCAGCATCTCTACGTAGCCTTGGATAGTACTCAGGGGTGTCCGCAATTCGTGGCTGACATTGGAGAGAAAACTGTCCTTCGCACGGTCATGCATGAGGAGTTCTTCATTGAGCACCTCCAATTCAAGGGCACGCTGCTCCAGCTGGTGCTGCATCTGCTTCAGTTCACGAACGCTGGTAACAACCAGTGAGTGCCCCGGCACGTCCTCACTGGTGCGCTGCAGAAAGGTCACTGCCACCACCACGGGCAGCTGCTCACCCTGGGCATCCACAAAATTCAATTCCAGGCGGGCTTCGTGGATGGGCAACACTTCACGGCGTACCAGCAGATTCAACAAGCGGACGCGGCCGACACCGTCTACGAGATCCAAGACGTTCTTGCCGATGAGAGTATCCTTCTCCAAATCGATGAGATCGCAAAATCGCTCATTGACAAACTGAATGCGATTGTTACCATCAACCGTAAGAAACCCTTCGTTCATCGACAGCAGTAAGGCGCGCAGTCCCTCCTCCGAATCCTGAAGTCGCTGCGTCTGCTCCTCCACCAGGGTCTGGAGTCCTTCGGCATAGCGCTCGACCCGTTTGGCCAGTCGCCGCTGCTCCGTCGTTTCGCGCACCGTGGCCATATTGGCGTAGTGCCGTCCAAAGCGATCGAGGAGCGGGGTGCCGCTAAACCAGAAATAGCGCTCTTCCCCATCGACACTCCAACAGACTTCATACTCCGAAGCGATCTGGCTGGCCCGCGCTTTCAATTGCTCGGTAACAGGATGGAGCTCAAAACGGGCGGCAAGATTGGTCACATCGGCACCGAGGACTTCCGCCTCGGCCACACCGAACATCTCCAACAGCCGTTTATTGGCCATCAAGACGTGTCCATCCACATGGCTGAGGATAAATCCTTCGTGCATATGGTTGGCCAGATACATGAAACGCTCAGCGACTTCTTCCACGTCTTCGCTGGTTCGAACCACCATATAGAGTACAACCACGAGGCCCAGCATGAGACTGCCGATACCAATAATGCGCGAATATTGGGTTACCCAATCCGACACAAGATTGCTATCGGTCATCATACCCGAGATACCCGACACGCTCAGCCCGGCTCCCAAGAGCAGGAGGAGGACCCCAAAGTGGAGGAACAACCGCTCGACAACACTGATCTGAAAGCGTGCCAGCAGATTGCCGTAGGACAAGAGCGGTATCGCCACAGAAAGGATGAGGATGGCGGTCCGCCAGGGGTAACTCTCCAACTGATGCGAAAGCTGGACACCTCCCAATCCCATCAGGATCGGGATGAGGTACAGTACGAGACGTTTTCTTGGGTAGCGACTCTTCAGCATAGTACTCGTTTACGTAGACCGGCCAGAACGAATCGATTGCTTTTCACGGGCAATGGCTTCGCTAGCTAGCGTATCACAGCGCTCATTGTAATGCACACCGGCATGCCCCTTAACCCACTGCCAGGAAATATCATGGCGCTGGGCCGCTTCGTCCAGTTGCTTCCAGAGATCCACGTTTTTGATGGGGCCCCCTTTTCGCTTCCAATTACGCTGCTTCCAACCGGGCAACCACTCGGTGATGCCCCGTTTTACATATTCGGAATCCGTGATAAGATTCACGTTACAGGGCCGCTTCAAGGCCTCCAGGCCCGAGATGGCCGCAGTCATCTCCATGCGGTTATTGGTCGTCTCCGGGTGGCTCCCCGAAAGCTCGCGCTCTTTGCCGTTGTAAATAAGAATGGCCGCCCAGCCCCCCACGCCGGGATTGGGCTCGCAGCCTCCATCGGTATAGATAATTACGGTGTCGTTTTCCTGGGACACAGATCCTGCTCCAATACGTTGTTGCCCGACGCCCCGTCACCGGCGGTGGAATGGTGGCGGCGGGCGGTCATCCGGCGATCCCATATCACCACGCCGTATAGCCCAGACAAAATGAGGGCCATGGCCGCGATCACGTTCCAGGTGAGCGGCTCGCCGAGAACCAACATAGCCAATACGGCGGCCATCGGGGGTTTCAGTAAGATTACACTCATGGCCTGGGTGGCGTCGATACGCTCCAGTCCCATGAAATAGACCCAGTAGGCGATTCCGGTGGTGCCGATAGATAGATAGAGCACACGCCAGGGGTGTTGAAGCAGCGGGACCAAATCGAGCCCGCCGCTCTCCCAAAGCATTAATGGCGTCATGAAAGCTACGCCGAACACAAAGGAGAGGGCCGTGATGGGAAGCCCACCGAAGGGGCCCGCGTATTTCTTGACCAACACGGCCCAGAGACAGAAAGAGCCTACACTAATCAGTGCACATCCCACACCCGGAAGGGAGAAGGTCGGTGACGGCTTTCCCGAAGCCAGTAACACGATGCCGATGAATCCACTCGCCAGCCCGATGATTCGGGGTGTGGTCATCAAATCTCCCAAAAGGACGCGGGACAGGGCCATGACGAAGAGCGGGGCGGCCCCGTAGACGGTGGCGATTACCGCCGCACCACTCAGGGTAAGTCCAAATTGAAGGGCGATGCTCGATACGGCGATTCCAGGCAAGGATGACCACGCGGCAAAGCGAATGATCGATGCGTTCAGGCGCAGTCCACGCCGCCGAAGTTCAAAGGGCAACAGGGCGAGGAGAAAGAGAGCCCCGAGCGCAAATCGAACCCAGGCGAACTGGATGGGTGGAATTGCGGCGTGAAGGGTGCGCACCGCCACCTCCACGGTACTCCAGAGCCCAATAGCCGTCAGGAGGAAGAGAAAGCCGAGCCGTTCATGCTTGGTCGTGTTCATGGTGTATTTTCAGGTATCCAGGTAGGAAAGGGAGGCATGCCAGGCACGAGATAGTGGCCCGATTGGGGTGCCGCCAGATACGAGGGCACTACTCAAGCGCCCATTGTAGTGGCGTGGCCGGGAGGGATGCAAGCCACTCCCCACTTTCGCGGGAATCACACCCCGTAAATCTGGCACCCATGGGCGGCCATCGGCTCCTTCCAAACGCAATCCAGACTACTCGCCAATCAGGGATTGGATATGTTCCGCGACGTCTTGCTGACGGTATTTCTGTGCAAGCTCCCGTGGCGTCAACCCGGCTTTATTTTGACTCGTCAGCGGATCACCGGCCCGGTGGAGTGCCGTGAGCACCCGGGTGCGTCCACCCATCGCCGCCGTATGGCTTGGTCGGTCGCCGAAGACATCGGTCTTTTCCGAATCCGCACCGTGAGCGAGTAACCATAGCGTGGACTTTTTCCCCATGAGCGCTGCCACATGGAGCGGGGTCATACCCGTCTTGTCCGCTGCGTTCACATCGGCTCCGGCGGCAAGCAGTAGCTCCAACGCGGCCTCCTGATTGTAGTAGACCGCATAATGCATCGGCTGTTTCCCCAGCTCATTCTCCGAATGCACCAGGGCGGGATCGTGTTCTATGCGTAGTCGGAGGGCTTCCATGTCTCCCCGGCCTATCAAGTCATGGGGCGACGGCGTGCAGCCCGCGTTCACACCGAGCACGAGGAGTGCCACGCCGAGCAGGGGCAGGGTAACGGTCCGAATGCGATACCTCATGAACCGGACCTCACCCTGGGTTTTGCCTTCACGTCACTGGGCTTCTCTAACCACTCGCCCCCGCCTTCGAGATTGTCCGCCGTAAAGTACCGGGAAGGCAGCACGATTTCCCGGGGAACCTCCTTACCCTCGAGCACCTCCAGTGCCGTTGTGATCGCCTGGGCACCGCCCGTGGGATATTCAAAACACACATCCAGCACCCCCTCCCGCACCATGACCTGTCCTTCCTGAGGCAGCCCATCAATTCCCACAAAAATAATATCTTTCTCCCGGCCCGCTGCCTTCGCGGCCAGGTAGGCCCCCTGGGCGGCCGGATCATTGTGTCCATACACCAGGTCGATGTGCTCAAAACGTGCCAGCGCTGACTCCATCTCTTCCCGCGCCCTGGGCCCGAGCCATTCCATGTCGGCCTCAAAAACGACTTCCAGATTGCTCTCCGCAATTCCGGCACGAAAACCGGTGTTGCGGTCCTGTCCGGGCGCGCTGGTCATGAGTCCTTTGAGTTCGACGACCTTTCCCTCACCGCCCAGTTTCAGGGACGCCCAGCGCCCAGCCGCTTCTCCGATCAACGTATTATCTGCCCCAATAAACTGTGTAAAGGCATCGCCGAATACCGCGCGGTCGAGTACCACGACCGGTATGCCCGCCTCATAGGCCTTTTTCAAGGGCTCGGTCAAAGGCGCGGCCTCTTTGGGACTGCAAATCAACACATCCACACCTTGATTCACAAACTCTTCGATGTGTGCGCGCTGCCGCAGGGTGTCGTTTTGGGCATCCTTAAACAAAACCGTGAGCTGGGGATGATGCGCAGCGGCCGCTTTTATGTCTGCATTCATTTGAACCCGCCACGGCTCACCGAGGTTGCATTGACTCATGCCGATCACGATGGCCCCTGGCAACCCGTCCTCCGAATTTCCAGGTACGTCACCGGAAGGTCGATCGCTACCGCCACAGGCGCTCATCAGAGCACCCAGACCGAGCAGCAACCCGCTTACCATCCAAACATTTCTCATAGGAATTCTCCCGACGTATTATCCCGTGCGATGCGTATGCGATCGCTGAAGCAACACGGCGACCAGGATAATGGCCCCTGTCAGCATCAGTCGACTGGATTCACCCACGGCATTCAGACTCAGTATCTTCTCAAGGTATCCGATCGTAAGGGCACCGAGCAACGTGAGGAGCACACTGCCCTGTCCGCCCATGAGGCTGGTACCCCCAATGACCACAATGGCAATGGCCGTCAACTCATAGGTTGCGCCTGCTTCAGGGTCCCCCTGGGTCTCCTGGGCGGCCTGGCAAATACCGGCCACGGCCGCAAAAAAGCCACTGAGGCCATAGGCCAGCATCTTGACCCGTCCTACGGGCACGCCCGAGAGGTGGGCACCGGTCTCATTCCCGCCGATGGCATAGAGATGACGCCCCACCCGCATCCGCCGGAGCACCACCCAGGTCACCGCAACGCAGAGAAAAAACAGGAGGGTTACCACCGCCACATTTCCCCCCATGATGCGGCTGTCCAGAGTGGAAAATACTGGGGGCAGGGCCACGCTTTCGAAGTGTCCCGTCTCGCGCTGAATATAGGTGGACACCTTCTGGCCGCCCGATAAGGATTTGGCCAGCCCCCGTGCGAAGACCATCATGGCGAGGGTCACGATAAAAGGCTGAAGAGAAAAACGGGCCACGAAAGCGCCTGACAGCACGCCGCACAGGGCACCAGCCAGGAGGCATAGCGGAATGGCGATGATCGCGGGCCACCCCTGGTGTATCGTCAGCATGGAGAAAAGTACGGCCACCAGGCCCAGCACACTTCCCACGGAGAGGTCGATTCCCGCCGTGATGATTACCAGGGTCATGCCACAGGCCAATATTCCGTACACGGACACCTGACGAAGCATATCCCGGTGGGTATTCCAATCAAAGAAGGCCCCTTCAGCATTAAATACCCCGCCCAGGAGAAGCATGGTCAGGAGCGCCAGCGCAGCACGGGTCAGGGGGGCCGCCATGAGCACCGGAAGGGACCTGAGGGGGTTCAGCGACCTAGAATCCACGGTCATCCCCAGGTGAATTGGCCGCCAGATCGCGCTCAAGCGCATGATGACCAGCCGGGTGAAGCGTCCACTGCTCCTCATACACCAGCGGGGCCCCCACGTTGACGCCCGTCTGGGTACTTTCGAGTGCGACCTGGCTGGTCAGGCTCGCGTCATCAACCAATGCGATAATCCGGACTGGACTGGCCTTGTCATCCCCCGCGCTGTGCATCGTGGCGCTACGGGTCCATGTGCCAAAACGGGTCTCGATCGAGGTGGGCCCACCGAGGGCCTGCAGGACGGCATGTTCGCGCCCTTCCCGACGCCCAAGGTCAACTCGGTAATCCGGGCCGGAGCGTGCCACAAAATCGGTATAGCCGGGAAAGGCGCCCCGCAAGAGCAGCAGCCCCCCTTCCGGGCTTCGGGGCAGTCGGAGGGATGCCCCCCAGGGGATCTGGGCCGTTACCCGAATTGAGACGGAACGCTCCTCCTTACGGGTCGACAACACCGAGAGGCGGTAGGTAATCCGGGGCGCGTCACCGTGGAGCCGATACTCCTTTTTGACCTGCAGGTCAGAGCCCTCGCTCCTGGGTCCGGTGAGCAGCAGATAATCGGCGCGATGCACGATCACATTTGCCGGCCCCCGGCGCAAAACCGCATCCTCTTCTCTCACCGGCAACACATCGGTCATGATCCCCCCGGGAGATACCAGACCGGGCTCATTCCGTTGCCGTTCTGTCAGATAAAGGGGGTCCACAAAGTTCGGCCCTCCCGGTTGTCCCAGGTAGCGGATGGAGTAGGTGCGGGGATCCACCTCGAGTCGAAGGGCGTCATTTTCCAGAATAACGCCAGCCGCCCCAAGGGATATCCATACAGCCGAAAGCCAATGCACTATGGTGAGGGAACCCAAGAACTCATTTTCCCGCAGGTTGTAACGCTGGTTGCGCCGTCGCTCCCTTCATTCTACGACGCGCAGGCGCAGGGAACAAGGGCGAAATTCCCGTAATACCGGCTTGCAATAGGGTTTTTCGCATGCTAGCATTGCACCCATATTGCGCAACTCGGCACTGTAATTCAGCAGTTTCGAGGAGGGATTCGAGGGATCGTCTTCTGGAAGAGTACGGCGTGCGCGCCTCGGTGCCCCTTTTCCGACCCGATCAACTGAAAAAAGGACCTGTGGACATGCCTGTCTTCGAAGACAATAGCCGTAGCATCGGCAACACGCCGCTGGTGAAGCTGCATAAGTTGGCCGCCGGCCTGAAGACCGAAAAGGTCTATGCGAAGATCGAAGGTCGTAACCCGGCCTACTCGGTCAAATGCCGTATCGGTGCCGCCATGATCTGGGACGCCGAAGAGCGTGGAGTCCTGCAGCCCGGAGGCACCATTGTGGAGCCCACTTCGGGTAACACGGGCATCGCACTTGCTTTCGTGGCAGCGGCCCGGGGTTACAAATTGATACTCACCATGCCGGAAACCATGAGTCTCGAGCGGCGCAGCATGTTGAAGGCCTTTGGAGCCGATCTCGTGCTGACCCCCGGTGACAAGGGCATGCCCGGCGCGATTGCCGAAGCCGAGAAAATCGCGGCCGAAAACCCCGACTATTTCCTCCCCCAGCAGTTTAAGAATCCCGCCAATCCGGCGATCCACCAAAAGACGACCGGGCCCGAAATCTGGAACGATACGGACGGCGACGTGGACGTCTTTGTGGCCGGCGTTGGCACCGGCGGCACCATCACCGGTGTCTCTCGCTTCTTCAAGAATGACAAGGGCAAGCAGATCGAAGTGGTAGCCGTGGAACCGGAAAACTCCCCCGTCATGGGTGGGGGCAGCCCGGGCAAACACAAGGTGCAGGGTATTGGTGCGGGATTCATTCCCGACAATCTCGATATGGATGTGATCGACAAGATTGAGACCATCACGGACGATGAGGCCTTCACGACGGCCCGCCGTCTGGCCCAGGAAGAAGGCATCATCTGCGGCATCAGTTGCGGCGCAGCGGCCACCGTGGCCCTCCGGCTGGCAAGTCAGGATGCCTACGCAGGCAAGACCATTGTGGTGGTTCTGCCTGACTCGGGTGAGCGCTACCTCTCCACCCCCCTGTTTCAAGAAAGCTAATGGGGCACACGTAACTATTCAGGCCGGGCGAGGGTGCATGCACATCGCCCGGCCTTTGTTTTCATTGCGGCGCCACCCTACGCCTCCCGGGCTACGGTGCGAACACCATCTGGAGCATGAATCATGTCGGACAACTATTCACGCGAAACCCTTGCACTGCACGCAGGTCAGGAACCCGATCCCACGACGGGCTCCCGAGCCGTACCCATCTACCAGACGACTTCCTATGTGTTTAACGACCATGAACACGCGGCCAATCTTTTCGCGCTGAATGAATTCGGCAACATTTACAGCCGCATTATGAATCCGACCGTTGATGTCTTTGAAAAACGCGTGGCCGCATTGGAAGGGGGCGTACTTGGCCTGGCCTTCGCCTCGGGATCGGCGGCCATTTCTGCGGCCTGCCTGAATATCTGTCGCAACGGCCAGAATTTCGTCTCCTCTCTGTCACTCTATGGCGGGACCTACGCCCTCTTCGCCCACACGTTCAAAGACTTCGGCATTGAGGCCCGCTTTGTAGACATGAGTGTCGCGGAGAATGTGGCCGCCGCCATCGATGAAAATACACGTTTTGTCTATCTCGAAAGCATTGGCAACCCGGCCAATGACGTGTCCGACTTCAAGGCCATCGCCAAAATCGCGCACGATCACGGCATCCCCCTTATCGTGGACAACACGGTCACCTCCCCCATCTTGTTCCGCCCCATCGAGCACGGCGCAGACATTGTCGTCCACTCGGCGACCAAGATGATTGGTGGGCACGGCACCGCGATTGGTGGCGTCCTCGTGGATAGCGGAAAGTTTGATTGGAACAACGGTAAGTTTCCCGAATTGACCGAGCCCAATCCCAGCTATCATGGCATGAAGTTTTATGAGCACTTCAGCGGCATCGGCAATATCAGCTATGCACTCAAGGCCCGGGTCACCCTCCTGCGCGATACGGGTGCCTGCCTCTCCCCCTTCAATGCCTTCCTACTGCTGCAAGGGCTCGAGACCATCCACCTGCGTGCCCCCCGCCACTGTGAAAACGCGCTCAAGGTCGCCGAATACCTCGAAGCCCATGACGCGGTCAGTTGGGTCAACTACCCCGGGCTGAAGAGTCACAAGGACCACCAACGGGCCATGACCTATCTCCCCGACGGGCAGGGTGCCATTCTCGGTTTTGGCATCAAAGGCGGCAAGGACGCCGCGACGGCCTTTATCAACGCTACCAAACTGGCCTCCCACCTGGCCAACGTGCTGGATGCCAAGACGCTGGTCATTCACCCCGCGACGACGACCCACCAGCAGCTGAGCGAATCAGAACAGGCCGCTGCCGGGGTCACCCCCGACTACATACGCATATCGGTGGGTATTGAAGGAATCAATGACATTCTGTGGGATTTGGGCCAGGCCCTCGACGCTTCCCAGGCGGGATAACCGCGCCGTTGGACGTGACGCGGAAACACCCCGCACCAGCTCGTAGAAACTGACCGGGCGGCGCAAGAGCCGCCCGGTTTCGAATGCCCCGCCCAGACGGGCCCCCCTTGAAGGAATAGAATTTATGGCAGATGCTGCGTCGGTCGGAATTGTAACGCCCCAGTTTTATACATTTGCGGAGGCACCCAATGAACTCGAACTCGAGTGTGGCGTGCGCTTGGGCCCCATCACATTGGCCTATGAAACGTATGGCACGCTCAACGAGACCGGCTCCAATGCCATCTTGATTACCCACGCCCTCTCCGGCGATGCACATGTGGCCGGCAAACATGCCGAAGATGACTCCAAACCCGGCTGGTGGGATTCCATGGTCGGCCCGGGAAAAGCCTTTGATACCGACCGCTTTTTCGTCGTGTGCTCCAATGTGCTTGGCGGATGCCGTGGAACAACCGGCCCTGCCGCCATTAATCCCGCCACCGGAAAAGCCTACGGTCTCGATTTTCCCGTCATCACGATTGGCGACATGGTCCAAGCGCAGCGCCATCTGATTGATCATCTGGGCGTCGACGTATTACTTGCGGTGGCCGGTGGCTCCATGGGCGGCATGCAGGCGCTGGAATGGGCCACCCGTTATCCCGACCGCGTCGGCTCCGCCATGATCATCGCGTCTACCCACACGAGTGGTGCCCAGCAGATCGCCTTTGACGCGGTGGGTCGTCACGCCATCCAAGGGGATAAAGACTTTCACGCCGGGGATTACTACGGCACCGAAGGCCCTTCGCAAGGCCTGGCTATTGCCCGCATGCTTGCCCACATCACCTACCTTTCCGACGAGTCCATGCGCCTCAAGTTCGGTCGCAATCTTCGCAGTGCCGATCAGCTCAAATATGATTTCGACAGCGAGTTCGCCGTGGAAACCTACCTGGACTATCAGGGCGAGCAGTTCGTCAATCGCTTTGATGCCAACACCTATCTCTATGTCACGAAGGCGATGGACTACTTCGACATCGCCTCCCGCTTCGGCTCTCTCGATGAAGCGATGAAAGTCATCACCAGTAAGATTCTGGTCCTCTCATTTTCCTCAGACTGGCTTTACCCCCCCTATTTTTCGGAAGACATCGTCTATGCCCTCGCACGGCAACGTAAAAACGTGACCTATTGCAACATCCAATCGGCCTATGGCCACGATGCCTTCCTACTAGAAGTCGGCGTACTATCCAAGGTCATCGGTGGTTTTCTCGACCACATGAAGAACCCCGATTTGGTCCGCAGTGTGCAGAACCTCGTGTCCGACTCCGAAACCGAAGTTCCCCCACCTTCTGCAGCATCCGACAATATCTACGAAGGCCACCGGGTCGATTACGACATGATCACCAACCTCGTGGAAGAAAATAGCCGGGTCCTCGACATAGGCTGTGGCGACGGCGCGCTGCTCGGCCAGCTCGTCCGGACGAAGAATGTGCAGGGTATGGGCCTGGAGTTGGCGCAGGGCAGCGTGGTGACCTGCGTACGACGTGGAATCTCCGTGGTA
>JAUIMA010000149.1 GCA_030432675.1 Candidatus Hydrogenedentota bacterium
CGTTCCTGCACCGGATGCTACCTACGACTCGATCATCACGCGGTTCCCATCCGCGGAGGGCTGGGACGACTGGTGCGGTTCCTCTCCGACTCCCAAGACTGCATCCACTTCAACCTCTTCCTCACGGAGGACAACGCCGAAGGGGGCGTGTATGCCGAAGTGCAGACGGAGAGCGCCCCGGACGGCGAAATTCGTGGTCAACTGGAATGCGACCTTTTTGGAGCCTTGCTGATCGAGGCTTTCGAAGCCGAGCTTAACGGGGACGGCGTGGAACCCCCTTCCGGAAGTGAAGACACCGGCGAAGCCCGTCTCGAAATCCTGCTCAATGAGTTAACGGGTCGGGTTCGCGCGGTGCTTACGGCCAATCACGACATGGGTGCGCCCACCGGGGCCTTCCTGCTCTTGGGCGATGGAACGGAAGCAGGTGACCGTATCGATTTAGGCGACGGGACCAGCCCCCTGGAAGTTACCCTCGAAGACGATGAGCTCGACCAGTTCTTCGCCCGCTATGAACGGGGCGCGGATATCATCATTACCACCGAAGCGGCTCCCGAAGGCCTGATTGGTGGCTCGTTTAATTCCGCAGAAACCGGTTCGGAAGGCGTGGAGGCGGCTGCCGAATCCCTCGCGGAATTGTTCCTCCTGCTGGATGAGAATGAGGATGGTGTTCTGACGCTGGCGGAAATCCTCGCGGAACTCGAGGACTTTCAGGAAGAATTCTTCGACGCCATCGATATGAACGGTGACGGCGAGATCGACGCCGAAGAAATTGAATTGTCTCAGGGATTCGATCCCCTCGTATTCCTTGGCGGATGCGATGTGTTGCTGACCGGGGATCAGGTCGCTCCGCCCACCATCAGCACGGCGACCGGGCGGGGTGTGGTGGATCTGTTTACCAACCTTTTCACCGATGAGACTGTGGCGAAAATCTATATTGACCACCGCGTACAGGGGGCCACAGGTGCCACACTGCGCGCAGCCGCCACCGACGAGATTATTTTTGACCTCGGCAATGGACAGAGTCCCATCGACACCAAGATTGAGTTGGACGAAGACGATGTGGACCGCTTGCTGGAGGCCCTCGACGGGGGTCTCTACCTCCAGGTGGCAAGCGGAGACTTTCCAGACGGCGAGATTCGGGGTGCACTGGACTGTTTCTTCTTTGATGAATTTGTCTTAGACGTATGCGAACTGGAATTGACCGGACGCAACGAAAAGCCGGCCAACAACAGCCCTGCCTTTGGCGAAGGCCGCATCGAGATCATTAAGAACGAGTTGACCGGTCGACTTTCCGGTGAACTCACGATTTTCCACGATGTGGAAAACCCCACGGCGGCCCATATCCATCGGGGCGCCCCCCAAGAGAACGGCCCGGTCGTCCTGGCACTCGGTGACGGGCAGAGCCCCATTCGCGTGCGGCTCACGGAAGAGGAGCTGGGATTCTATCTGGATCCTTCGACAGGTCCTTTCTATGTGAATGTGCACAGCGAGCGCTTCCCCAATGGCGAGATTCGCGGGCCTGTTCGTTGTCGTCTCGACGAAGAGCCCGAGGCCGACCCGGCGGACCTGGCCGAGGATTTGCTCGAATCCTTCATGCGTCTGGATACGGACGGTAGCGGCGGCTTGAGCCTCATGGAAATTCAGGCCCGATTCCCCGAAGCGACGCAGGAAGCCTTTGATGCCCTGAACATCGAAGAAGACACCGAATTGACCCAGGCCGAACTGCTCCAGGCGCTGGGCTTTGACCCGGAGATTGAACTAACGAAATGCGAAGTCGAATTGACCGGCGGAAACGAAGTGCCGTCCAATAACAGCGAAGCCGTTGGTGAAGGCTACGTGGCCATCTTCGAAAACACGCTGACGAATCGTAAGCGGGGAATGGTCTACATCGAGCACGACGTGGAGAACCCCACCGGAGCCCATATCCATATCGGTGGTCCGGGTGAAAACGGCGATGTGCTGATTGGACTGGGCGATGCGGCGAGTCCCATCGAGGTGGAGCTGAACGCCCAGTTGGCCAACCTGATTCTGAACAGTGAAAGCTTGCTCTATGTAAACATTCACAGCGAAACCTTCCCCGATGGGGAAATTCGCGGGCAGCTGGAGTGCGACTTCATCGACGAAGCGATTCTGGATGTCTGTGATATACCCCTTGACGGAGACCAGCTCACCGAGCCCAGCGGCTCGGAGGCCACCGGCTTCGCCACGATCGAAGTGGCCCTGAGCGGACAGAGTGGTGCCCTGGGCGGGAAATTCCGCCTGGAGCATGAGGTAGACAATGCCACGGGCGTGACGCTTCATATCGGTATGCCCGGTGAAGACGGCGACGTGCTGATTGACCTCGGCGATGCCACCTCACCGGTGGAAGTCGATCTGACCGCCGCACAGGTGGACAGCCTCTTCCGCAACGGCGAAAGCGGTCTCTACGTCCTGGTGGCCAGCACCGACTTCCCGGATGGCGAAATTCGGGGTGCCCTCTTGTGCGCGGGACGTCCCGGTGCCGAGTTGGAAGACCTGGCCAACCGGCTCTTCGTGGACTTCTTCTTCCTGGATGAGAACGAAGACGGCGGCCTGGACCTGGATGAACTGGAGTTCACCGGTGTGGATGCCGAAGTCTTTGCGGAGTTGGACCTGAACGAAGACGGTGTAATTACGGAGGACGAACTGCGCACCATTATCGGCATCGACGACAACGTTTTCCTCGGTGGCTGTGATACCCAGTTGGGAGGAGGCCAGGAAGTGCCGCCCAATGGCAGCCGCAAGCGGGGCTTCGGCTTCGTAGACATTTTCGTGGACCCCTTCACGGGCGAAATATCCGGTAAGGTCTTCATCGAGCATGACGTGCGCAATGCCACGGGCGCTCACATTCATGCCGGCGCACCCGGTGAAAATGGTGACGTGCTGATTGACCTCGGCGTGCCCACGAGTCCCATCGAAGTTCCCCTGAACGAAGACCAGGTAGAAGACCTGCTGGAGAATCAGGACTCGGGTATCTACTTCAACATCCACAGCCCCGATTTCCCCATGGGTGAAATTCGTGGCGACCTCTTCTGCTATCTCTTCAATGAGTTTGTGGTGGATTCCTGCCACGTGCAACTGGATGGGCAACAGGTGAGCCCGGCGACGGATAGCGGTGCCTTCGGCAATGGCTACTTCGACGTGCTCTTCAATGAGTTGACGGGTGATACTTCCGGGTACCTCTTCCTTGAGCACGATGTGGACAACGTGACAGCTATCCACATTCACCGGGGTAAGCCCCGCACCAATGGCGAAATCCTCTTCGAGCTCGAAGTGGGCGCCGACGGTTCTCCCATCGAAATGCGATTTGATGCGGAGCAACTCGAACGCTTCGAAGAGGCCCGATTGGGTGGTGTCTATATTGACGTCCACAGTACCAGCCATCCCAACGGGGAAATACGTGGCGCCTTCCAATGTCCTACGGGTGACGATGATGATGGGGGAGACGAAGGCGAAGAGGGCGAGGAACGGGACCTCGGCCGGATTGCCAGCAACCTGTTGGACCGCTTCGAAGAATTGGATGCCGATGGCAACGGGGCGCTCAGTCTGGATGAGTTGGCGGATAGCCCCATTACAGCGGCCATCTTTAACGCCCTTGATGACGAAGCAGATGGCGGACTGACAGAGCGTGAGCTTCTGCTGGCCCTGGGTATCGAAACGGATATCTACCTGGGTGGCTGTGAGGTCTTCCTCTCCGGTGACCAGGAGATTCCGGCCAATGACAGCGAAGCGGATGGCTGGGGTTTCATCGATCTCCTATCGGACGCGTTCAGTGGTGAACAGCGTGCCCGGGTCTATATTGAGCACAATGTTGAAGACGCAACGGGTGCCCACCTCCACATCGGTAGTGACGATGAAAACGGTGCTGTCGTGGTGGACCTGGGCGATGGGGCGTCACCCATTGAGGTGGTCTTGCGCGGTGAACACCTGCGGGCCTTCCTTGAGGCCAAGCCTTCGGGGGTCTATGTCAATATCCACAGCCCCGAATTTCCCGATGGAGAGATTCGCGGTCAATTGGATTGCTTCCTTTTTGACGATGACATCCTCCTGACGGAGTGTGACTTCGACCTGAAAGGGGCAAACATCGTCCCGCAGAACAACAGCACGGCCATGGGCGAAGGTCGCCTGGAAGTGCGTTACTCGGCGCTCGTCGGAGCCCGCACGGGCCGCATCCTCGTTGAGCATGATGTGGACAATCCCACCGCCGCCTTTGTGTACACGGGTGGTCCGGGCCAGTCGGGCTCGGTGCTCTTTGAGTTGGGCAATCCCACCAGCCCCATCGAGGTGGAGCTGGATGAGGCCAAGATCGAGGCCCTTTTCGGAGCCCTGGAAGCAGGCATCTATGTAAACGTGCACAGCACGGCCTTCCCGAGCGGGGAGATTCGCGGGCAACTCGAGTGCGTAGAAGTCGAACATCCGGAGGGCGATTTCGAAGAGCTGGCCAGTGACTTGCTCGAGTTATTCATCTCCCTGGATTTCGATGAGGACGGCGGCCTGAGCCTTGCCGAAATTCAGGAATTTGACCCCGGGTTCACCGAAGAGGTCTTCCATGAACTGGATACCAATGGCGATGGGGTGTTGGATGAGGACGAACTCATCGCCGCCCTGAATTTCGATCAGGAAGTGTTCATCGGTGGCTGCACCAGTGATCTGGCGGGTGCCCGGGAGTTGCCGCCCAATGCGAGTCGTGCGCGCGGCAGTGCCTTCTTCAATATCCTCAGTAATCCCCTCACGGGTGAGCTGAAGGCGGAGATATTCATCGAGCACAGCGTTTCCAATGCCACGGGCGCCCATATTCATGCCGGTGGCCCGGATAGGAATGGCGACGTCATTTTCGATCTCGGTGATGCGACCAGCCCCATAGAGGTAGAAGTCGAAGGGGATGATCTGGAAGAACTTCTCGCCCTTCTGGAAGGAGGTGCGTACTTCAACATTCACAGCGCGTCCTTCCCCGATGGCGAGATTCGAGGTCAATTGGACTGTTTCTTCTTCGACGAGGCTCTCGTGAGTTCCTGTGCCACGGGGCTGAGCGGTGGGCAGGCCAACCCGCCCAACGAAAGCAACGCCAGTGGATTTGCCTACCTCGATGTATTCGAGAATCAGTTCACGGGTGCGATTCATGCCAAGCTCTTCGTCGAGCACGATGTGGAAGGGGTCTCCGCGGCCCACATCCATCGCGGCGGCCCAGAGGAGAATGGTCCGGTCGTCATCAATCTAGGCAACCCGGCCAGCCCCATTGAGATCGACCTCACGCCCGAAGACCTCGACATTCTCTTTGACGGTGGCGAGGGGATGGACTTTTACATCAACATCCACAGCGCGAATTTCCCTGGTGGTGAGATTCGGGGCCAGCTGAATTGTGAAGGGCGGGGCGTGCCCGGATCCGGTCCGCCACGGCTGGGTGCCATTGCAGACGCCCTCTATCCGGACTTTGATGACCTCGACGCTGACATGAACGGTGCCCTCAGTCTGGAAGAAGCCCAGGCGGCTATCGCGATGTTGCTGGGCGAGGATTTCGAACTGCTGGACCTGCATGGAGATGGGGAAGTGGATTTGGTGGAGCTGGAAACGATCCTCGGTATTGGTATCGGCGATCTGGTGCTGGGCTGCGATACCTTCCTCGACGGGGGCCAGTTCATGGAGCCCGTGGAGACGGATGCCGAAGGGTTCGTTTATCTGGACATCCTCCGGGAATCCGATGGAATCGGCCTGGATGCCTTTCTCTACGCGGAACATACCGTCCAAAACCCCACGGGTGCCGCCATTCATGTGGGCTTCCCGGGGACCGACGGCGAAGCGTTGATTGACCTGGGCGATGGCGTAAGCCCCATCGAGCTCACGTTGAGCACCGAAGCCTTGCTCCTGTTGGGCGAATATCGGGGTTTCGGACTCTACGTCCAAGTAAACAGCGATGCCCATCCGGAGGGCGAGATTCGAGGTCAGTTGAACTGTTTCAGTCCCAATGAGCCCAGTCCGGTAGTGTGTGACACCTTCCTGAGTGGCTTCGATGTGGTGCCGCCCACGGACAATGACTTCGGTGGCCTCGGGCTCTTTACCGTGTTTGACGGTACCGAAGAGGATGGCGTCCGGATTCATATCGTCCACGATGTGCCCGACGCCCTGACGGCTACGCTTCACGTGGCGGGACCGGGCGAGATCGGGGAAGTGGAAATCGATCTGGGTACGGCAACCAGCCCGATTCGGGTTGGCTTCGGTCCAGATGATGCCGCACTGTTCCTGGATTCGGACGGCATCTACGTGGAGATCAGCAGCGCCGACCCCGAGGCGACCATTCGTGGTGACCTGATGTGTTTTGTGCCCGGTGAGCCCATCACCATCCCCTGACCCCGTGTATCAGACGTGTGACGCCGCAGTGCCCCGTGGGTGCTGCGGCGTTCTTCGTTGGCGCGGTTCGTGGATGCTTGGTTTTTTTACAGGACCGGAGGGCATGGTGTACCATTTCTCTTTTGACACCCCACCAGGCGGGCGTAGTAACGCATAGAACGACCGAGGAATATATCATGACCCTTTCCCGACGAGACTTTCTGGCCGCCACCGGCGTGGCCGCAGTCGGCGCGAGCATTCTACCCGCATCGGCGCAGGGAGCCAACGAGAAGATTCGCGTGGCCACCATCGGCGTACAAAATCGGGGCCGTGCCCACATTGCGGGCATACTCGCCTCGGAACACGGCGAGATCGCGGCCCTCTGCGATGTAGACAGCCAGGTGCTGGAGCGGGAGGCCAAGGCCCTGGAAGAGAAGACCGGGAAGAAGCCCAAACTCTACCGCGATATGCGTGACGTGCTGGCCGACCCGGAAATCGACGCCGTGACCATCGCCCTGCCCAATCACTGGCACGTGCTGGCGGCCATCTGGGCCCTGGAAGCGGGTAAGCATGTCTATGTTGAAAAGCCCATGTGCCACACCTATTGGGAAGGTCTCCAACTTGTGGCCGCCGAGAAAAAGTACGGCAAGATACTCATGCACGGAACCCAGCGCCGTTCCGAGCCCCTCTGGCAACGCATGGTGGAGCGGGGTAACAGTGGCGTCATCGGCGATATCTACCTGGCCCGTTGCGTCTGTTTTAACCGGCGCGATGCCATCCCCGTGGCGGCCGATGAAGAACCTCCCGAGTGGCTGGATTGGTCCCTCTGGCAGGGGCCAGCCATGGAGCAGGCCTACAACCCCAACTACGTCCACTACAATTGGCACTGGTACTGGCGTTACGGCAACGGCGAAGTAGGCAACAATCTCGTGCACTTCACCGATATTGCCAACTGGTCGCTCAATCGCGGTCTACCGGTTAAGGTACACAGCGATGGTGGCCGTTTCGGCTATGAAGATGCCGCCGAGACGCCCAATACCCAGGTTTCTACCGCCACGTTCGCCGATGGCACCATGCTGGTCAACGAGGTGCGGGGCCGCTTTAGCCCGAAAGAGCACAATACCCAGGTAGGTATGTTCCTCTACGGTTCCGAAGGCTGGATGGCCGAGGGCAAATTCTACAACACCAAAGGGGAAGAAATTCCCGATGAAAAAGGCTTTGAGCGGGTGAATGCTACCAACGTGCACCTGAACAACTTCGTCGAGGCTATTCATGGCGAAGACCGGAGCCGGATTACCTCCACGGCCCAGCAAGGCCTCGAAGCCGCCGCGATTTGTCACCTGGGCGATATTTCCTTCCGCACGGGCCGTACCGTCCACTTTGATGCGGAAAATCACCTCATCAAGAGTGACGCCGAAGCGAATGCCCTGTTGACCAAAGAATACCGTCAGGGCTTTGCCGTGCCCAAGCTCACCTGATGCCTACTATCGGGGCCGACAAAGCACACGGTTTTGTCGGCCCCCGTGAATCTATGAAAAACGCCCCGATTCTGTTTCCCCCTGGTTGCTACAGAAGGAACGATTGACTATGAAACGAATGTACCTACGCGTCGCGGCCCTTGTCCTGTTCACCGCCGGTGTTCTCTTGGGCACCCAGGCCCACGGGGCTTATGAGCAGGTCAACACCCCCAATCCCGACGATGAGATGGCCGTCTCCATCTACAAGTTGGATAACGGATTGATGGTCTATCTGACGGAGAATCATGAGACTCCCCGTTTCTATGCAGAAATTGCCGTGCGCGCCGGTAGTAAGCAGGACCCCGCCGAGTCCACCGGACTGGCCCATTATCTGGAGCACCTGCTCTTCAAGGGCACGACCCACTTGGGGACCCTGGATTACGAGAAAGAGCGGGTCTATATTGAGAAGATTGAGGCCCTCTATCAGGAGCACTTCAACGAAACCGACCCGGAGAAGCGCAAGGCCATCTATGCCCAGATAAATGAGGCCTCCCTGGCGGCGGCGGAATATGCCGTGCCCAACGAGCTGGATCGGGTCTACAAATCCATGGGCGGATCCATGGTCAACGCCCACACCTGGCACGAAGAGACGGTCTACAAAGTGAGCCTGCCCGCCAACCGGCTGGAACAGTGGGCACGCCTCGAAGCCGAGCGTTTCGCCAACCCCGTCTTCCGCCTCTTTCAGACCGAGCTGGAAACAGTCTATGAAGAAATGAACCGGGCCCTGGATAACAAGGACCGTATCATCCGTTACGCCGTCAACGAGGAACTCTTCAAGAATCACCCGTACGGCACCCAGCCCACCATCGGTACGGTGGAGCATCTGAAAAACCCTTCGTTGCAGAATATTGGCGCGTATTTTGATACGTACTACGTGCCGAACAACATGGCCATTTTCCTCTCCGGCGATATCGATAAAAAAGAGACGATGGATATCATCGACGCCCAGTTTTCCAGTTGGAAACCGGCCGACCTCCCCGAAGCCAAGACCTGGGAGGAAGCGCCCCTGGACGGACGGGAAGAAGTGGTGCGCACCTATGAAGGCGAGGAGTTTGTCCTGCTTGCCTTCCGCACGGCTTCCCAGAATCACGAAGACGGCGAAGCGCTCAGTCTCATCGACATGATCCTCGACAACGCGAGCGCCGGACTGATTAACCTCAACCTCAATCAGCAACAGCGGGTTCGCCAGGCCGGTTCCAATCCCATGTTGCTTAATGATTATGGGTCCCAATATCTTTGGGGTATTCCCAAAGAGGGGCAGACGCTGGAAGAGGTGGAAGCCCTCTTGCTGGAACAACTCGAACTCGTCAAGAAGGGCGAATTCGGCGATTGGCTGGTGCCCGCTATCATCAATGACTTCAAGAAGAATACCAAGGCGGGTCTTGAGTCCGACCCTGCCCGCGTTTCCGATATGCGTCAATCCTGGTTGGCTTTTCAGTCGTGGGACGAACATGTCGCCCGCTTTGACCGCATGGAAAAGCTGAGCAAAGACGACATCGTGCGCGTGGCCAACAAGTACTTCGGCGACAACTACGTGGCCGGGCTTCGGAAAGATGCGCCCCACAGTGTGCCCGACATTGAAAAGCCGGAGCTGGCGGCCATCGATATTGATCCCCGCCGCGAGTCGGCCTTTGCCCGTGAGTTGCTCGGTCTAGACGTGGCCCCCATCAAGCCCACGTTTGTGGATCGGGACAAGGACCTCACCATTGTAGAGGCGATGGAAGGCGTCCGGCTCTATTATGTGAAGAATCCCCTGAACGACCTCTTCAGTTTTTCCATTGATGCCCCCGTGGGGACGCGCCACGACAACACGCTCAACTTGGCGGCTTCCCTCTATACGAAGTCGGGCACCGATAAACTCAGCCCCGAGGCCCTCCAGCAGGAGTGGTACAAGTTGGGTACCAATATGGGTTTTGGTGCGGGCGATGAAGACGTCAGCATCTCTATTTCTGGTCTCGATGAAAACTTCGCGGCTTCCATGGCCTTGTTGCACGATGCTATTCACACCCCCCAGGCTCCGCCGGAAACCCTGGACGAGTTGAAGAAAATCGTGTTGGTCGAGCGGGAAGACGCCCAGAAAGAAGCCCAGAGTATTTCCCGCGCGGTGGTCCAGTACAATCGCTACGGCGATGAGTCGGACTATCTCACCCGGATGACGACGGAAGACATTCAGGGTATTTCGTCTGAAGCGCTCTACGCGAACGCCCAGGCGGTGCTCGACTACGAGCAGAATGTCAGCTATGTGGGTACCCTTCCGCTGGAAGAAGTTATCGCCGCCATCAAGACCTTTTACGGCGAGCGTACGACGGTGAAGAAGGCACCCGAAGTGGCCAAACGTGTGGCCCGCTCACCGGAACAAACGGAAATCTACTTCCATCACAAAGAAGCGGCCCAGGCCCAGATTCGTCTGGAGTTTGGCAGTGGCTTCTACGCCGAAGGGCTGAATCCCACCATCCAGCTCTACAACAACTACTTTGCCGGCGGCATGGCCGGTATCGTGTTCCAGGAATTACGCGAAGCTCGCGCCCTGGCCTACTCTGCGGGTGCCCGTTATATCGAGGGCAGTGAGTTGGACGATGAAAACATCATGGTGGGCGTCATTGGCAGTCAGGCGGACAAGACCGTGGAAGCGACCAAGGCCTTCATTGACTTGTTGGATAACCTGCCCGAGTCGGAAGAGCGATTCGCCATCACGCGGGAGGCGCTCATTAATCGTTACCGCACCAGTAAGATCGACTTTCGCGGTGTGATTGGGGCCGTCCGTAGCTGGGAAGACCTGGGCCTGGCCGGTGATCCCCGTGAAGCGCGCTATGAAGCCATCCAGGCCAGTAACCTCACCAACGTGCTGGCCTTTCACGAGTCGGTGATCAAGGGGCAGCCCAAGCTCATCTCCGTGGTGGGTGACGAAACCAAGATCGACCTGGAAGCCCTCGGCAAGGTGGCCCCCATCCGCAAGGTCACCCTGGAAGAGATCTTCTCGAAGTAATCCTCCATTTCGTTCCTTTGATGCATCGGGCGCTGGCTGCAGATTGGTCAGCGCCCGATTGTTCTTGGGCCCAACGGAACTCCATCGAACGGTACCTTCCTCCTGTAACGTCCACCGACCGGTCGGGTATACTGGGTGACATCCCCAGCCCATTGTCCTGATACCCGTAGAGTGTTTCCCGCCCATGTCCGTTCGTAATTTTATCATCAAACTGGTCAGCCGAATCTTCATGCCCGGTCTGGCCAAGAGCATGGCCGAAGAAGGTACCTTCGACTTTCGGGAGCCCGATGGTGCCGACGGCGACATTGACCGGAGCCAGTTTATTCAGGTCGAAGACAACGGCTCTGACGTGACCATCGTATCTTTCGCCGGGGCCGCCGTGCTCTTCGCCGGGTTGCCCCAATTCGAATTTCGCCAGATGCTGAAAGAAAATGACAACAACTACAATCTGGTTTTCGTGCGCGACCCCCGCCGCTCTGCCTATTTTGAGCACCCCCGAGGCGGTGCCGGCGGCATCGAATTTTACATGCCCCTTGTCAACGATACCCTGGAAAAGCTGGGCTCCACCTACAATGTGGCTCTCGGGGCTTCGGCAGGCGGGGCGGGGGCCTTCTACGTGAGCTCCTTCGCGCGGATTGACCAGATCATCACCTTTGCGCCGGTTTTTCCGCCCAAGCTATATATTGAACCCATGAACCAGTTGAGGACCTACTTCAACTTGAAAAAGCTCTTCACCGAGCCGACCGCCTACGCCGAAGTGGTGCTCATTGTACTCGCCGCCCATCTCGTCCTCTGGAAAGTTTATCGGGTCCATGGAAAAGACAACCTGCCCGACATAACGCAATGCTATCTGGATGTAAAACCCGCGCCGCCACGGGCCACCATTATCTATGGC
>JAUIMA010000706.1 GCA_030432675.1 Candidatus Hydrogenedentota bacterium
CCGGCACCGGGGTCGGCATCCATGTGCTCGGAAAAAGTCCCCACCAGGTAGGTGTTCCCCCTGGCATCCACAGCCAGATCATAGCCCGTATCATCACCTTGTCCCCCCAGGGTGCGGGCGAGGCTCAAATCTGATTCCTGACCGCAAGCTGGCCATGCCATGGCCCACCCGATTACTAGCGCCACAAAAAATACGTAGCAGCGTAAAGCGCTCTTGTGCTCCCATTGAGATCGACGGTACACCTGGACTGCCCCTTTGCCGTTAAGAGCCGAATGAGTTATTCGGCCCGGATTCTTCTCTTGCGCAACATGCCCTGAAAGCACCCTGTACGGAGAAACGATACCCATTGATTCCCGCAGTATAAACCGGCACTCATCGGACGGCAAGCGCCCCCAAAACTACCCGGTAAACACCCTTCCACGCCGATGCCGATTTCTGCCGTCACCTGAAATAGTGGCATGACATCCCTGGCTGAAAGAGACCATGGAAACTCAAGGCGTTTCCAAGCCCCATGCCCACCAAGCCGAGGCGTTGGGCCACACCCTCATAGATATTCGAGTTTAATGATAACCTACTCCGCCACCGGCCAATCAACCGCCCCCACGGGTCTGCGCCGCTTCCAGATATGCGCACAAATCCCGCATGCGATCGTAGAACTCTCCTGTGCGGACGTTTTGCGCTTCCGGTCCCTGGGATACGACCCACAACCCCCGGTCGTCCAGTCCATCCAGGGCTTTTCGGGCTGCTTTTCCAAGCTCCTCGACCTGGCTATCATCGGGGACCCCGGCCCGCTTCGCGAGTATCTCCTCACGCGTCGTGGCCTTAAGCGCCTTAATCTGCTTCAACACACTTTCGCCCCACTTTCCCTTCCACGCGTATCCCGGACGCAGGTTGTCGTCGGAATAGGTGATTACCTTGTCGGGTGTGCAATACAGGGGACGATTGGTATGAATTTCGTACATACGCGCCCACCGACCATCGGGCAGCTGTGAGCCTTCATACCACTCGACAATTTCGTCCACGGGCGCAATGTAACGCTCATCTCCTGTCTCCAGCCAGACCTCCGTCAGGATATCGACCACGGTTCGGGTTTCCGATGCCGTGATGGACATGGGTTCAAACCATCGCCCCGGCGCCGGGTGATTGGGCTTCAACGGCCCCATTACGTAATCATCGTAGTATTGTTGTGACCAAACGGCACCCGGTACGCGGACTTCCAGCAACCAATCCGCCGCCCTGATCACGGCATCCAGATAACGCTGCTCGCCGAAGGCACGGTATGCTTCGAGCAGTACGCGAATGATTTCTGGAATGCTCCCGTCATTGATATGGTTGTAGCGACGATAATTCCCGAGGTCGGAGAAGCCGTCTCCTTCCAGGGGATAGTATTGCGGCCATCCGCCACTGGGATATTGGGCCTCCAAGAACAGGTCCAGAGCCTTCTGCATGGCCTCTCGATGCCGCCGCTCGGTCGAGCCATCACGGACGAGTTCGATGAGAAAGAGCGCGGGCCCCTGGGTTCGCCCATCGTCGAAATCGGCCTGGGGTGTCACGCGGTAGGAACCCTCAGCATCGACACGTTTGTCTGCCCAGGCATCGCTCAAGGGTTGGCGCATCCGCCAGCCGCCACACGCCAACTGTACCGTGGCGAGTGCGTCACCGACTTCCTTCGCCATCGCGAGGTATCGTTCGTCGCCGGTGGCGCGGTAGCTACGCAGGTAGGCCCGACCCACCCAGGGCGTTCCGGGTGGCTCCATACTGAGATAGGTCTCATCCGGGAAGGGCTTGAGCGTTCCGTGTCCCGCGTTGTACCGGGTCTTTAAGTCGCCGGAAAGCAGGTAGGGATAGCCGCCTTTGTACGACAACGCCTGAAAGGCCTCCGCCGCACGCTGTATACCGACACGCACCTCATCCGTGGATGGAGGCTCGGCCATGCCAAATGACGCTGGCACGATCAGCAGCGCAAGTGCGATCAACGGGGTGGGAGAGCGCCTCCACAACAGTAGAAAAACCAATGAAATGCCGAGTAAGAATAGGTCACCAAGATGTTGTCGTATCGTGTCCACGGCGTTCTTCGTCGACGGCGGACAACCACCACCACCACCTTCCCCTTCCCCTTCCCCTTCCCCTTCCCCTTCACCTTCACCTTCACCTTCACCTTCACCCTCGCCCTC
>JAUIMA010000150.1 GCA_030432675.1 Candidatus Hydrogenedentota bacterium
CGCCACCATGAAAGGTGTCCATCTCTGTGTCTGTCCAGATGGGCGTAATTTCCGAGCCATCCTCCGAAAGGCGGAGGGCCACGCCGCCCATTTTGCTGCCCGCCACGAAGTAGAGGATACCGTCGGCGTAGACCGGGGTGCTCGCGTGGATGCCCCAGCGGTCCGGGTGATCACGGGTCCACAGCACCGTGCCATCCGTGGGGTCGACGCCCACGAGGCCCTTGGCCGTCATGCTGACAAGAATACGCCGTCCATTGTGGGTAATGATGTCGGGGGAACAATAGGCGGAGGCATCTCCGAAACCCTTGGTGGTCCACACGGTGTCCCCGGTGGCTTTGTCCAGCGCCACGACGGCGGCATCGGGGCCACCGGGCATGGCATAGACGTATTGGTCGTCCACAAGGGGGGACTCGGCGATGGCCCATTGGATGGTCTGACCATCAAAGCGCGCTGCCGTATCGACCTGCCAGATGATTGCGGGTTTCGTCAGGTCGATGCAGAGCACCACGCCGAATCCGGAAATCAGGTAACCCCGATCGCCCTGTACGGTCAACGTGGAGCGGGAACCGGGCGCCATCTTATCAGTGGTTTCTTTGCCATAGGGCAGACGCCACAGCTCTTTGCCGTCGCCATCGAGGGCAAAGAGAAAGCCGTCGTCCTCGTTCAGCATACCAGGAATGTAAATGGTGCCATCTACCACGGAGGGCGAGGCGTAGCCCATCCCAATGCTATCGATTTTCCAGACCAGGTCGGGGCCACCTTCAGGCCAGGACTTGAGCAAGCCCGTGTCGGCGAAATGGCCCGTTCGGTCGGGACCTCGGAACTGGGGGGCGTCACTGGCTTGCGCGGCGGCTGCAAGGAAGGCGATGAGGCCAAGAAGGATACACAGGGGTACTCGCGGCATGACAAAAACTCCCGATCGTTTTTTTGCTGCTTAGAAAAGGGAACTGAAAATGGCCCATACACGGGTCACCGGAAACGTGCCTTCGTACTTCACGAAGTCCACATGCCCGTCCATATAAAGTACATTTGCCCCACCCGGAATATGATTGAACTCAGAGGGCACGGCACTCACGAAATCATACATGGTTGCCAATTCGCTCTGAGCCCGTGCCGATGCCGCAGGATTATTAATGTCGGTAATGTAGAAGCGCTCGATGCCTTCGCGTAGCCGGAGAACGGTGCTGGTGCCCGTTTCGATATCGCTGTGGTAGCTATCAATGCCGAACGAAACCCGGGATACCCGTTGGACGAAGGCGGCCACGAAGGCCCCGTCGATGTAAGTGGGAATCAGGTTGGCCGCAGTGGCGGCAGGGTCGTTGGGGTCAGCCCCGACGGCCAGATAGCTGGAGCCGGGCGTATCATCAAATCCCCAGCCGAGATAGATGTAGGATTCCGGCGTAAAGGCGCAGGGGTCCCACGCTGCGGTGCCGTTGGCGGCCAGCTGGGTTTGATTATACCAACGGCCCGAAGTCGGGTTGATGGATTCATCGCTGTTGGGATCGGAGGGGCAGATCAGTGCGCCGGGATCAGTGAGGTATTCCGGGTAGACTTCCCGGCCGTCAAAGACGAACTCCACGGCCCCTTGCCCACCGGCGCTGGGCGTAGCTTCGAAGGGGTTGGTGTAGGCGCAGACCCCACCTGCGGGCTCGGCGTAGTTGCTGTAATCGTGGGGGAGCGTGGGGTCCAGAGGATTCAAGTCCCGCACCTCATAGGAAACCCGATCGGTCATGGCCGGGAATTTATTGCCAGAGGACTCGTTGGCATACATCTTCAAGACGATGCCCATTTGCTTCAGGTTGTTGGCGCAGCTCGCACGCCGCGCGGCCTCTCGGGCACGGGCCAGAGCAGGCAGTAAAATGGCCGCCAGGATGCCGATAATGGCAATGACGACCAGTAATTCGATGAGGGTAAAACCGGTGCGCTTTGGCATTGCTGCAACTTCCTTGTGGGGGCCGTGATGCGCCCGGGTATGGACTCGGTGTGGAGGCATGGCCTCGACGGGCGTTAGAGTTTGATCCAGGTCGTAGTGTGACAGGCTTCGATATCTTCCTTATTACGAAAGGCAATGGCGGCCGTGGGACAGGCCTGCACACACTCGGCGGCGGACTTCTTCAGGCCCTCGTCCAGACTGCGGCCGAAGGGGACCTTGATGTCCATCTCAAAACCTCGGCCACTGAAGGCCAGCCCAATGTCTTCGCCATACTTTTCGGCAATTTCGACGCAGAGTCCACAGCGAATGCACTTGCCGGGCTCCAGGTATACGTCGCCACCGAGGCCCACAAAGGTGACCTTTTTCTCTTCCGTCGTGTTGTATTTCCGTTGCTCCGCGCCATACTCATGGGACCACTTCCGGAGCGTGCAGGTTACCCGTTTCCGGCAATCACAGTGGAGGCAGCGACCGGCTTCGGTACGGGAGTCCGCGAGCTCGACTTCGTCCTCAATGGGGGCGACGGGCATGGCTTCCGTGTTCTCGTTGTGGTCGCGCATGTCCTCCATCTCCGCCTTCACCATCTTGCCGATCTTAGACTCGAAAAGCTTCTTGTCGGGTTTCGGATCCACGCTGGTCATATAACGGTCGACCCAGGCGGCAGTCGTCTTGCCGTTGCCCACGGCCATGACGGTGAGCTTGTGTTCCTTGGCTCCGAAGACTTTGCCACCCGGTTTGGGCATGCCGTTGCAGGCGATGACGATGCCGTCGTAGTCCTCTTTCAAGGCCTCCAGCATCTCCTCGTCCACCTTCTGGCTATAGCGGTATTCCACGCCCAGCTTGGCGATAAATTCGATTTCCGTATCCAGCACGTGTTTCGGGAGCTTCTTGTCGGGAAGGTCGCGCAGTTTTCCGCCCGCCTTCTCGTCTTTTTCAAAGAGCACGACCGCGTGACCGCGCTTGCGTAATACCCAGGCGGCCGCCATACCCGTGGCGCCCGCGCCGATAATGGCGACTTTCTTGCCGGAATCGGGTGGACATTCCAAGAGCTCGGGGTTTTCCTGCAAGGACTTCTCCGCCACATTGCGGTGAAGCATCCGAATCTTCATCGTTTCGTCGTAGCTTTTCCGCCGACAGGGGTTTTCACAGGGGGCGGGGCACACGTAGCCGAGGGTCCAGGGAATGACGAGGCCGTTGTGAATGGTGAAGGCTGCGTCGTCAAACTTGCCCTCATAGATTTCGCGCATCATGACCGGGATATTCATGGAAGCCGGGCAGGTGTGGGCGCAGGGCGCTTCGCAGTCGCCAATGTGCTCACTGAGAATGAGCTCGAGCACTTCCTTGCGCGCCGTGCAGACGTCACCGGTATCGGTTTCGATTTTCATGCCTTCCTGGGCAATGGTGCTGCAGGAGGAATGGATCTGTCCTGTGTCCACGTTGCGCACGGAGCACAACATGCAGGAATTCATGGGCTTGACGCCTTCCCAGTAGCACAGGGTCGGGATTTCAATATCGAGTTTGCGCGCGGCCTGCAGCAGGGTGGTGCCCGCTTCGACCTCGATTTCCCGGTTGTTGATGCTGACGGTAGGCATGAATCACTCCTGGGTTAAACGCGGGAACCGGCCTTGATGGCGTCCACTGGACAGGCCACCAGGCAGTAGTCACACCGCGTGCAAATATCCAAATCAATATGATGCATCTTGAAGGGGGCCGACTCGATACAATCGACGGGGCACACTTGGGCGCACTTGGTGCAGCCGATGCAGTTGTCTTCGACCCAATAGTCAATAAGGGGTTTACACTTGCCCGCCGGGCAACGTCCCTCGATGTGGGCTTCGAATTCTTCACGGAAATACATGAGGGCGGTGAGCACCGGGTTGGGGGCCGTTTTCCCCAGCCCACAAAGGCTCTGGCTTTTCACCACCTTGCCCAACTCCTCCATCAACTCGATGTCCGACTCCTTGCCTTCGCCGTGGCAAAGGCGGGTCAGCATTTCTTTCAGGCGCATGGTGCCAATACGGCAGGGAGAACACTTGCCGCAGGACTCGTCCTGGGTGAAGGAGAGGAAGTATCGGGCCATTTCGACGATACAGTCCGAGTCGTCGAGCACCACCATCCCACCGGAACCCATCATGGCCCCAATTTCGGCCAGGGCTTCAAAGTCGACGGGGGTGTCGGCCATGGAAGCGGGAATAACGCCCCCCGAGGGGCCACCGACCAACATGGCTTTGAACTTCCGGCCATCGGCAATGCCGCCACCAATGTCTTCGACGATCTGGCGGATGGTAATCCCCATGGGCACTTCGATGAGGCCGCCGTTACGAATCTTACCGGCCAGTGAGAATACTTTGGTGCCCTTGCTCTTTTCGGTTCCGAGCTTCGCAAACTCTTCGGCGCCCTTGCGAACAATCCAGGGGATGACCGCCAGGGTTTCCGTGTTGTTGATGAGCGTGGGGCATTCATAAAGGCCCGAGATGGCGGGGTAGGGGGGACGCATGGTGGGCATGCCCCGTTTCCCTTCGAGGGAGGCAATCAGGGCGGTCTCTTCGCCACAGACAAAGGCACCGGCACCTTCCTTCACCCGGAGGTGGAGGTTGTGTCCCGAGCCGAGGAAATTGTCACCCAGGATCCCCGCTTTCATGCAGTCGTCGATGGCTCGTCGCATCTGCTTGGTGGCCAGGGGGTATTCGGCGCGAATATAGAGGATACCCTCGTCGGAGCCCACGGCCAGGGCACTGATGATCATGCCTTCAATCACCCGGTAGGCGTAGGACTCCAGAATCATGCGATCCATGAAGGCACCGGGGTCGCCTTCGTCCCCGTTGCAGATGATATATTTCTTGTTCTTCGGGTTGGGCGCGTCATGGACGAACTGCCACTTTTTCCCCGTGGGGAAGCCAGCGCCACCGCGACCACGGAGGCCGCTGTTCATGATTTCATCAATGATACGTTGGGGGGACCAGGCGGCTTCACTCTTGGGGAGTTCACGGAGCGAAGTGCCGGCATGGCGAGCCATCATGATGCTGCCATTTATCTTGCCGAAGAGGCAGCGTTCTACTGCCGCGAAGCCTCCCTTCTTCAGATACTCATCCAAATCATGGGGGTCGATCTCACCGTGATACTCGGTGGCGATATGCATCTGGTTGCCCAGGAAGGCGGTCACTTGTCCGTCGCGAACCGTACCGTCATGGCGGGAGACCCGTTGCTCACCGCCATGGACATCCACATAGAGATTATCTGCCCAGCGCAGTGCGGTGGAGCGCAGGCGCGTGAGGGCATTCTGGGGTTTGAACTGTTTTGCGATGATGTCCGGAATGTCGTCGGTCGTCACCCGGAGATACATGGTCGGCTCTTTGTTTTCCTCCACGATCTCCAACACGGGTACCTGATGGCACATGTGCACGCAACTCACGTGTTTTACGGGTACAGTGGACTCAATACTTGCGAGGGCCGCTTCCACGGCGGCATCAATGCGGTCGGTACCACCGGCTACACAGCACGAGTCCAATCCGATGCGGATCTCCGTGCCATTCTCGACGACCTTTCGGGGAACAACGGTCTGATCTTTGCCCTTGTCCTTCTCTCGCTGCTCGAAATCGCGCATGGTAGCGTCGATCGATTCGGGGCCGACGTTGGCATAGGTGACGCCATCGATTTGAACGGCGGGAGCCAGGGAGCAGCACCCGATACAGGCTACTTTCTGAATCGTGTAATTGCCGTCGTCGTCGGTGTCCGCACCTTTCTTGAGATTGAGGTGATCGGACAGGGCCTCGTGGACATCTTCAGCGCCCTTTACGTGACAGGCTGTGCCGTCGCAGAGGCTGATGACGTGGTTGCCCACGGGGTCGCGCCGGAACTGGGAGTAGAAGGTGGCCACGCCCTCGATGGTGGCGGGGGTAATGTCTGTCAGTTCGCAGACCCGCTCCAGCGCTTCGCCAGGTAAATAGCGATATTCCGTTTGAATCGCCTGCAGAATGGGGATGACCGCTTCGGGACTCCGTCCCTGTTGGTCCACAATCGCGTCTATATGGGTAATATCCAGCGTTTCAGCCATCAGGATGCCTCAATGCAGTAGAGTTGCGATTCGGTCCGAATGTAAATGCGTCCATCCATGAACGCCGGGGTCGCATAAACCGGCTCGCCCATATCAATGGCGCCCAGGCGCTCGAAGCTTTCGCCCGCCTTTACGATATGCATAATTCCAGCCATATCGCCGAGGTAGATGCGGTCGCCGACGAGGATGGGGGAGGAGTAGAAGCCTTCATCCATCTCTTCCACCCAGCGCTCTTCGCCCGTGGCCGCATCGAGACAGACGAAATCGCCGATAGCGGTGCCGAAGTAGAAGTGGGTGCCGTCGCCGACGGGACTCGAAACCTCGGGGAGCAATTCATCAAACTGCCAGGTGACTTCCGTCTCAACGGCTTCGGCGGTGCCGCCCAGGGTGATACCTGAGGCTACGGCATATTCATTGGCGACAAAGACCATGCCATTCGCATAGGCCGGAGAGGGAGCCACTTCGCCGCCGAGACATTGCTCGGACCAGAGGAGGGCGCCCGTCGTCGGGGCATAGGCATCGGCGTTTTCTTCCGAACTCAAGATGAGCTGGGGCCCGAGGGTCGTGTGCGCCAGGATGGGGGATGCCCAGGAGATTTTTTCCCGGGGCGTGCTCCACACTTCCTTGCCTGTCGCGATATCGAGTCCGAGGAGCTTGCCGTCTTCCGACTGGTCATACTGTACAAAGAGCAGGTTATCGTAGGCGATGAGGGACGAAGAGTGACCGTAGTGGTTTTCGGGCAGGCCCAGGTTGAAGCCCCACATCTGCTTGCCGTCCTGGTCCAGGGCCACCAGATCACCGTTGGCGAAGGTGGCGAAGACCTGACTGCCATGGGCCACCATGGTGCAGGCGGCG
Organism: Candidatus Hydrogenedentota bacterium; assembly: GCA_030432675.1. Taxonomy (GTDB): domain Bacteria; phylum Hydrogenedentota; class Hydrogenedentia; order Hydrogenedentales; family JAEUWI01; genus JAEUWI01. The sequence continues at coordinate 6,840 of JAUIMA010000150.1, forward strand.
AAGCCTGTGTCTTCCATCACATCGAGATCGCCCGCTGGCGTATTGGGCAGGGGGGCCAACGTGGTGGTCCAAAGGAGCTCACCGCTGTTGACGTCGTAGCAATAAACTTCTCGCTTTTCCGCATCGGCACCCGCCATGTAGAGTCGGTCCCCCCAGACCACGGGCGAGTTATTGCCGGGCATGGGCGATTCGACTTTCCACAACACATTCGTGCCCGCTTCCACATCCCAGGTTGCCGGGGCGGTGGTGTAGTGGGCGATGGCGTTGGAGCCGGGACCTCGAAAACTGGGCCATTCCATCTGCACTTCTTCCCAGGTGGGTGGCACAACGACGACTTCCGGGACCGCTTCCTCGGCATCACTTTCACCTGCGGCGGCGTTCTTCGCTTCCAGCAGCTCAGCCGTCATCATGCCTCCCGCCAACAATCCGACGCCGGCCCACGTGATTAAGTTACGGGATTGGGCGTAGGCCAGAAACTCTTTGTTGGCTGTGGGTTCATCGAGTATGTCAGGCAGCTGGGGGCGCCAGCGAATCATATTCTTAAAGGCTATCAGGAAAATGCTCACGCAAACCAAGAGGGTCCACGCGCCTATTCGCAAAAACGTCTGGCTCGTGAAAAACGCTTTTCTCGTTATAAGGTCCAGATCCCGAATGCGCTGTGCCAGGGCCATGTCCTTTTCGGGAAGATTGGCATAGTCCTGCCGCATCTGGGTCAACAGTTCGTGGTTCACCGGGTCCAGGCGCTGAATCTGAAGATAGTTCACCAATAACAACGTGAACACCAGAAGCGCGAAAAAGCCCGATACTATGGTAACCGTAGTAGAGAGACGCCAGATGAAGTCACTCTTGTCAAACTCCTTTTTTTCTAACATTCTCGGGTACTACGCTCCTTCTTCAACGGGGCAATAGGGATAACAACGCCCGCAACTGAAGCAGGTCTCTTTGTGGGGTTCGTAAATTGTGCGTTTCTTAACGACGGAAAGTTCCACCAGTTTGATACTGATAATCAGGGCCATAAAGGCACCCAAGAGGGCGCTGCCAATCTTGAATTGCTCTTTGATGGCCAGAGACTCGGTGTGCAACTCCGCCGCCGTCTTGCCTTCGACCCGAAAGGTCTCCGACTCCAGGATGGATTCCTGAACGAGCTTGCGATCTTCTTTGGCAATGCGCTCGCTGAGACTGACCGTGGGGTTCATGTGAGAAAGAGGCTCATACATCATGTAACCGCCGAGGGCACCGAGCAAGATGAAAAGAGGACTCAGGAACAGCAGCTTACGCACCCGGCGCTTGCCTTCCGCCGGGTCGCCCACGAGATGTTGGGGGGTGGGCATGTCGATGGCGTTGTAGGGACAGGAGTCCTCACACAAGCGGCATTCCACGCAGGGGGAAGGGGGGATTTCCAGGTGGTGCTTGGAAAAGCGGGACATCCACCCCAGCAAGACGCCGTAGGGACACAAGAAACGGCAATAGGGGCGGGCAATGAAGACGCCAATCAGGAGAATCAAGGCCGCCGCGATGAGCATGGAGTAGTTGTCAGCCATGCGGTAGATACGTACAAAGGGGTCGTAACGACAGATGAAGAAGCCCGACCCGGTGGCCACGCCCAATGTCGCCAGGCCGAGGTAGAGATACTTGCCCAATCCCAGCACGCGCTCGAGGGCGGGTGAAATGCGGATGGGCGCGATAGCCACCAGTTCCTGCATGGCACCCAGGGGGCATACCGAAGCGCAGAAGACCCGTCCGAAAAACAGTGAGAAGAGCAATGGCAGCACGAAGAAGGCCACGATGATCCAGGAAATGCCCACGTTGGGGAGGAACACCGCTGCCATGACGTTCTGCGTGGAGCCCACCGGACAGATGCACCCCTGCCGGTAAAAGCCGAAGAACAACAGAGAGAAGACGCTGATGGCAAAGAGTCCACGACGGGACCGGGCCTTAAATACCATCCACGTGGTCGCGGACAGCGCCCCGAAGAGTATCAGCGCTTCCCAAGGGGTGTTCCGCCCATCGGGTTGGGGCGTAAACAGATAGGGCATTCCATAATCGGTCTCGAAATCCGGCGGTGCGAATTTCAACTCTATGGCCACAGCCGATTGCAGCAGCAGGGTCGAAAGCGTCGCGATGGCGAGGGATAGATATTTCATGGTCAGGCCGGGGGGTGGGCGAGGTAGGTGTCGCCGGTTAAGTACATGTAAGGGTCGGATTCCGGGACTTCACTGAAACAATCCGACGGGCAGGACTTTGCAATCGAACACTCGTTGCAATTGATGCAGATGTCCTGTCGGATTTGAAGGTAAAAGGAGCCGTTGCCAAAGACAAGACAGGCTTTGACGCATTTCGCACAGCCGATGCACTTGTCTTCGTGTATCTTGTATTCGTAATAGGGCGCTTCGATGAATTTACGTTCGATGGCCGCCGTGGGGCAAAGCTGGTTTTCCGCCCCCGTATCGAGATCCCGGGAGCCCGGCTGCAGATAGCCAAAGCACAGGTCACAGTAGCCGCAGATATCAAACTGATTCAGACACTTGACGGCACTGGGGTTGAGTACGCAGTGGGTGGTACAACGGCCGCACTGGGTGCACTTGGCTGGATCCAACTGCCAATACTTGGCTTCGGCCTTTTGTCCAACGGCCATCCAGGTTGCCCCGGTGAAGCTGAAGGCAGCCGCGGTACGCATGAAATCACGCCTGTCGAGTTTTTTTCGCTCGCTCATCGGGCTCGAGTCCTTTCTCCGGCAGGCTGCAGGAATGGTTGGCCCAGCACTCGGCACAGAGGGTGGTGGTTTCGAAACACTCTTCTGGCGTTCGCGTGCCGTGCATGGCGGCCACACCCAGGCCGCCCATGCCCAGGATCGCGCCCCGGCGGAACAGCCGTTCCAGAAATTCTTGTCGGTTGATCGACGTTTTCATAAGACACACCTTATGTTGCACTACCGCACCGCGAAGCGCGGTGCTCAATCGAAGTTGCCAGACTTCGACTTCCTTATTCTGCTGCTTCTTTCCGGGCGAGGTCGGTGCGGGTTTGCTCAAATATCCGCACGGCTTTCTTTCGGGGGTCGAGGACCAGTATTCGGTCGGAGGAGTCGACGACCAGATCCCCGATTTGCTGGGGCACGTGGAACGCGCTCGATCCGACGACCAATTCCTCGAAACTACCGGAAGTTACCTCAAAAATCTTGATGCGGACCGGCCCCTTTTCGCCCGTAATGAGTCGGCCCTTACTGTTAAATGCAATCTGCATGGGGTTACAACATCCGGAGAAGCTATCCAGCCGGGTGACGTCGGGCCGATACCACGTGGTTACGATATCGCCATTGTCGCGGTAACGCTCGAGACCTAACCTGCCGGGGTTGACCACCCAGAGTTGGCCGTCGTTGTCAAAGGCCACATCGAAGTGGGCACTGGGCGCTTCCAGACCGGGGATATCCCGCGCTTCATCGGCCTTGCCAAAACTACCCAGGACTGTGCCGTCGTAGTCGACCCGAAGGACGATGCGACTGCCCCCGTCGGCCAGGTATACGTTTTCTTCGTCTGCGGCGATTGCGGAGATATGGGTGCGTTCGGAAAGATCAGTCCACGTCGCCAAAGGGCTGCGGTCAGGAGCAAGTACCAGTACGTGATCGCCCATACCGACCAGGAGCTGCCCATTGGGTGCGAGTTCGAGGCAGGTCGGTGTTCCATCTACGGCGATGCGGGAGGTTTCTTTTCCCGCCCGGTCAAAAACAGCAATGGTGTTCTTTCCGGAGATATAAAGATTGCCGTCTGCATCTGTTTCGAGGGCCTTGGCCTCGTCGAAATCGGGAACGATTTGACCGGTCTCTTCGAAGGCGGTCTCGACTTCATCAATCTCGAGCAATTCCGAAATGTCGTACTCGAGATTAGGCCCCGGCTCGGGAAATTTCTTTTCCTTGGAGACGAGGTGGAAATAGCCCCCCACGACGCACGCGATCGCCACACCTACCAGATACGGGTGTTTGGTTTTGCGTACGGGCTCTTTCATGGTCCTACTTCCTCGAAGGCGCTAGGCGCCCACATTGACACACACTAAATTATTCATATCACGTAACAGTATGCGATCACCGGCAATGGCGATGGGGCCCCACGCGTCATGGCCGTGGAGCACCTGGGCCTCGCCCAGCTGTCGATATTCCTGGGTGGCCCCGTCAATCATGGTGAACTTTCCGTCGTCATCCAGTATATAGAACTTGTCGTCTGCCAGCAAAAAAGGCCCCAGGCCGAAGCGGTTGTCGTTGCCACTGGACCAGACCAGGTTCCCTTCCGTGTCAAAACAGGCGAATTGACCCTTCATGGGACCGGCGTCTTTGGGCATGATGCTGTAGAGGAGTCCATCGTGGAAGATGGGGGTCTGCTGCTCACAGGCGAGCCCTTCTTCGGGGCTTGTGCGGAAAAGGGTTTCCACGGCGTAGCCCCCCGAACCGTCTTCGGTTAATTGGAGCATCATGGCACCTGTGCTGTAACCGGCCGTTACGAAAATTTTGTCGTCCCCGGCGATTACGGGCGAGGGCGCTACCACCTTGGCTTCCCAGGAAACATCCCACAGAAGCTTACCGGCATCGGGACCGTCCGCCGCAACTCCGGCTACACCGCCAATGGCGCTGTAGACATACATGTTACGGCCCAGCAGGGTCATGGGGATGATGGAGGAGTGGGACATGTTCCACTCGCGGGGATTCGGGCAGGTCCAGGCGATTTCGCCTGTTTCACAACTGATAGACATCATGAGGACGTCGGTTCCGGCCGGGGCGACAATGACGTGGTCGTCCACAATGGGGGGG
>JAUIMA010000707.1 GCA_030432675.1 Candidatus Hydrogenedentota bacterium
GCACCGCCTCTGCGGGCCGCGCCCGTTCCCGCCAGCAATCGGGTATTACGAATTTCATGACGACAGAAACATTGACAGTCGCCCTCGGCGATCGGGCCTATCCCATTCACCTGGGCACGGGCATCCTCCCCCAACTGGCTGAGATGGTCCGCAAGAGCGGCGTCGCGGGCACCATCGGCATCGTAACCGACTCCAACGTGGGCCCCCTCTACGGCGACCAGGTATCCGCTGCCCTCCAGGCGGCCGGTTTTAAGACCGTGCTCCACACCACGCCTGCCGGAGAACCCCACAAACGCATGTCCACGGTGGAAGCCATCTGCGGCACCTTTCTGGAAGGCGGACTTGACCGCACCAGTCTCATCGTGGCCCTCGGTGGCGGTGTGGTCGGTGACGTGGCGGGTTACGTAGCGGCCTCCTTCATGCGGGGCATTCCCTTCATCCAAGTGCCGACGACCATTGTCGCTCAGGTGGATTCCAGCGTAGGCGGCAAGACCGGGGTCAATCACCCCCTGGGCAAAAATACCATTGGCGCTTTCCACCAGCCCCTGGGTGTGCTCATCGATATGACGTTGCTCCAGTCCCTGCCGGACAGGGAGTTGCGGGCGGGCCTGGCGGAGGCCATCAAGCATGGCATCATCGCCGACGAAGAGCTCTTTCAATTTATGGAAGACCACGCGGCGAAGATTCTCGCAAAAGACCAGGAAGCCCTGGCCGTACCCATCTTAGAGTCCTGTAAAATCAAGTCGGCGGTTGTGGCCGCCGATGAAAAAGAGCACGGTGCGCGGGCCAACCTGAACTATGGCCACACCTTTGGTCATGCGATTGAATCGGTTACCCGCTACGAAACCTTTCTCCATGGTGAGGCCATTGCCCTGGGCATGGTGGCGGCTGGCGCCCTCTCCCGGGAGCTGGGCCTGGTAGATGATGGCTTTGTGACACGCCAACGCGCTATCTTTGAGGCCTATGGCCTGCCGGTCATATGGGAGGAACTACCCGTGGATGACGTAATTCAGGCCATGCAAAAAGACAAGAAGGTGCGGGCGGGCACATTGAAATTTATTGTGGCGGACCGCATGGGGCATGTCATCCATCGGACCGACGTTACAGAAGCCCAGGTTCGGGTCGCCTTGTCGGCCATCTCGGGTTCATAACCAAAAGGAATACGTCATGGTCTTTGGTGGCGAAAGTGCCGACAGCTATTATGATGAAGGCGTAACGGCGAGCATGAAGGGCGAAGTGGCACAGGCCGTGCGCCACTTCAAGAAAGCGATGCAGCTTGACCCCTATCATGTCTCGAGTTGTCACCAGCTCGGCAAGTGTTATGTGCGCCTGGGTCGGCTGCAAGACGCTGTCGAGTGTTTCTATCGCGCCATCAAGGCCCGCCCCAACCCTATCCCCCCCCGCCTCGACCTGGGCTACGCCCTCCTGGAAGGGGGCAATGCCGAGCGAGCCGAAGTCGCCTTTAACGAAGTGATGGAGCGGAAGCCTGAGAATGCCAAAGCCCTCCTGGGACTGGCAGGCTGTGCCTTTCAAAAAGGACAGTGGGACCAGGCCTATCTCCTCGTGGGGCAGGTGCTCGACCAGGGGGCGTCCAGTTTTTCCGCCTTGTACCTCCGGGGACGGGCCGCCCGTTTGGCCGGGTTTATCGCCGACAGCAATGAAGCCTTTGAATCGGCGGATCGCTTACTCGAAAAGCTCATCGAAGGCAACCCCGAGCAACCCGAGGGCTACTACCTTCGCGGTGAGCTCTGCTTTGCTCAGGAGAATTTTGCCGCCGCCCTGGACGCCTATCAACAGGCCGAGTCGCGCCTCGTTTCGGATGCCCACTATTACACCTACGGCGAGCACTTTGATCAGATCGGCGTATTGGGGAAACGGGCCATGTGCCTCTTCCGCCTGGAACGTAAAGACGAGGCCCGTGCGCTGGGTGAGACCATCCAGGAGCAGGACCCCGACAATCGCATCGCGGCCATGTTGACCCAGCCTGACTGAGGGCCCCCATGAGCGAAATCAATATCCAACTGGTTCGGGAATTTTTCGAGCTGAATCGGTTTCGCGTGTTGACCCATTGGCAACATGATGACGAGCAACGGCGGGGCGTCGAAAGTGGGCTGCTGCTCTTCGTCGAGCAAGTAGGCCCCGAGGCCCAAGAGTCGCCCCCGTTC
>JAUIMA010000151.1 GCA_030432675.1 Candidatus Hydrogenedentota bacterium
CTCCCATCCTGGTCGGTATCGAGGAGGAGCAGCATCCAGTGTGGGTCGGTGGCGGGGGAGATGGGCGCGGAGGTCTCCGCGAGGAAATAGACCTGCTCGGCATCGTGGGTGGCCTTGCTGCGCACAATGTCATTGCGGCCGGTGGTATTGGTGTAGCGGTGCTCGCCATAGCCGAGGTGATCGCGGTGGGTCACATCGCCAATGGTATCGCGAAACTCGGGGGTGACGGTGGCCCAGTCGCCGGCCTTGCCATCCACGGTGATCGCATGGGGGCCTGTGGCCTCGGGAAGTGGGCGGACGCCCTTGAAGCGGCGGATGTTGGCCGCGAGTTGATAGTAGTAGCTGTCGGTGTGGCCGCCCACCATGGGCTCGCAGTCACGGCTGTATTCGTGGTCGTATTGATCGACAAAGAGGCCACCGGGGAGGTAGCTGTCGGCCGCCGTATACTTGCTCCACTCCGGGAAGCGCGCAGCAGTCCACTCGTTCCAGCCCGTAACGAAGACGAACTTCGGGTCGAGCTCCAGGGCGCGATTCCATTGTTCCTGAAAGTTCAGTCCAAGATGAACGGCTCCCTCGCGGGTGTCCTTCGCGCCATGGTGCCAACTGCGACCCATGGCGCCCTTACGGTGTGACATGGGGGCAGGGCCGGGGGTGTCGGGGAGCGCATTCTGGCCGACGCCCACGCTCACCTGCTCCACTTCACCCGCACGGTTTTTGTAGGCATTTTGCGGATGGACTTCCAGCCAGCTCCACTGATCGACGCCGTCGGGCCCTTTCCAATAGTCGGGCATGGGTTTGCGGAAGGTGAAGAAGTCCAGCATCGCCGGGTCTTCTACCTTGGCCTTGTCCGCCAGAATAAAGGGCTTGCCCTCCCAGCGGAACCACAGGTCACTCCAGAGTCCGGGTTGGTAGAGGTCCTTCCAGACGAGGGTAATCACTTCCTGGGGGTCCCAGAAGGGGCAGATGAACCCAATATAGGGCGTCTGGTTGCCCGCCGAACGCATGGCCGTGTATTCCTTACAGAGCGCCTCATATTGGGCCTTCCAGGTCCAGGGCGGATTGGTAGTGTCAAAGAGCACCACATCGACGCCGGCATCCACCAGCATGCTCGCGTGTTTGCGGATGACGAAGGGGTCGGTCATCCAGTAGTAGCCCAATTCGGGCTCACCCCAGTGATTGGGCGTGCCGTTGCTGGGCCAGTCCACCACGCCATCCTTGGCCGCGGCGATGAGCTTGGTATTGTCGTTCGGGCCACCCTTGTAATTAATGTGCCACGTCCAATAGAAGATCCCGACCCACTTGTCTTGCTTCGGTGGGCCCACCTCATCTTGCGTGGGTTGGGTGCGGCCAAGGGCGTCCGTGGCGACCCAGGTGTCTGATTGGAGGTCAACGGGGTCCGCATGGAGGGACAATGCGGTGCCAAGTAACACGGCAAGCGCGGGGAGGAGGATGCGGGGGAACATGGAACTTCCTTACGTAGTTAAAAAGGGGGGAGTGGACACGAGCGGGGATGGATTTCATCGTCCTCCGCTGTTTTCCAAGTGCCCAACCCCGGGTGGTGTACGTTGATTGAATGGACCGGCAACATCCGTGTAGGAGTTACGGTATGTTGCCGGGCCTGAATCAGCTGTCTATGGGAGTTTTCTCACTCACCGATGCAATATAACATTTCCTGGCGGGCGTCGTTGCGGCCCTGGGCCACGCGGAGGTAGACGCGATCCCCACAGATGGCCGCGGAGGCCTGGACGTCATCGGCTTCTACCGTGTTCTCAGCAACCAGCTCAAAGCCCTTCGGACTGGCCTTAAAGATGTAGGTGCTGCCGTTGATGCCCGTAGCAAAAATGTGTTCGCCCACGAGGACCGGGGACGCGGCAAACTTGGTGCGAATCCGGTCTTCCCAGACGATGGCGCCGGTCTTCAGTTCATAGCAGTAGACCTCACCCGAATCACCGGCCACGTAGAGATGGCCTTCGTGAATCAATACGGAGGGTACATAGACCATGTTTTCGTTGCGCCAGACCGTTTCGCCCGAGCCATCGCCTTTGACGACGGCGGTGTGCTTGTCGGGATAGCCTCCACTGGTGATGACGACGGAGCCATCGGATACCGTAGAGGTCACGCATTCGGTCGTGGCACCCGCTACTTCCCAGTTCACGTCACCCGTGAGGGGATCGTAGCTGGAGACGAGGTTACAGCCTGTAAGCACGAGTTGGTCTTTCCCATTGAGGGGGAAAATAATAGGCGACGTATAATTGGGCAATTCCGGACGTTTCTGGCTCCAGACCTGTTCCCCGGAAACGCGGTTGTAGGCCGCCAGCACACCGCCGCCCTTATTGTCGGAAGACACGATGACCAGGGGGCCATAGAGCGCGGTGGACGAGCCGTAACCCTGGTGGGTGACATAATCCGTCACCTTCTTCTCCCAGAGCTGCTTGCCGTCGACGCTCAGGGCCGTGAGATGGACGGCGTTGTCGTTCATAAAATTGATGAAGACCCGCTCGCCGTCGCAGGATGGCGTCGCCGATGCCATGGATGCGCGGACATTGGGCTGGCGCCCTTCGATGGTGAAGCCTCCCTGGTGGACGGTCGTCTTCCACAGTTCATTGCCGCTGTTCCGGTCGAAGCACATGACCGATTGAATCTCGGCCTCGTCTTCGGCCACTGCGAGAAATACGCGGTCGCCCACGACCGTAGGCGAGCCATGGCCACGGCCCGGCACCGGGACCTTCCACAAGACATTCGTCTCGTCATCCCACGTAATGGGGGGCTTCTGGTCGGCGGCCACGCCGTTGCGATTCGGCCCGCGCCACCATGCCCAGTCCGTCGGGGCCACGGAAATTTCCGGCGTATTTTCTGCGGCTTGGACGGCCGTCGTACAAGCCAAGGAGCCCATGAGGGTGGCGGCAATCAGTAACATTCTAACGGTCATTGTATTCTCTCCCGCAGCAACGCGTTGGCAGGCCAGACAGCGCTGGACCGCTTGGTGGTGTAGACCCGACTAGCTTAGCACGTATGGGCACGAATTGTTCCAACCCGCATCCCGGTTATTTTTCATCAGAGGAACATAGTATGGACTGCCATCTTGGATCGCGCCCGGGAACGACAGACGTGCCGCGCGATCCCGAGGAACGAGGGTTCGTGCGATTGGGTCCTCGACAATACATACGCGTTTAGAGACGACCAACTCATGGCTATGCAGCACAAGAAATAACCGGGATTGTGCGTCGCCGATGGTACGTTACGCACGAACCCGTCAGGACTCGTTGATACTCGCCTTATGGGATCGAGCAGGACACAATATCCCCATTGCTATCCACGAATTTCTTTTAAGTCTTTCTGTTGGTTTTTCGACGCTCAATAAACCAAATCACGGAAGTCCTTCAGGGTGTGGAAGGTAATCAGATTCCCATTGTGGCTATTCTTTGCCCGATGGTCGCCCGAGCGGCTGAGCATATGGAGGTTGTCGCCGTCGATAACCATGGAGGCATAATGCCGGCCCTGGCCCGCGTCCTTCGTGTCGGCTACCCGCGCCGCGAAAATCCAGTCCACGCAATTCTTGGAAAAGTGGAGCACCAGCCGATGCCGCTCGTTGTTGGGCAGGTTGTAGCGGTTATCCGGAAGTTTCTTGGGGTCCGTCATGGAGTCGGTGGACTGACTCGACAAGAGCCAATAGAGCTTGGTGACCTCGTCGTAGAGGATGTGGAACTTCATCTGGCCGCCGGGGCACGGCACATAGAGCATGGTCTTGCCCGACGGGGCCGTGGCGGCATCGACCGTCAACGCCCCCGAATCATCCTCCGTGACCTTGGCAATGCAGGCCAGGTTGGAGGTCCCGGTGTGAGAGCGCATCCAGAGGTAGAAGGTGCGGCCCGTGGGGTCGTACCAGATGTGGTCCGGGTCGGTGAATTCCACGATGTTGGTTTCCAGCCACCCCGCCGGGGCCATGCCACGCACGTCGGCCTTGTGGTCCGGCGCCGTGCGGCCCGGATTGAAAAAGGGCGCGCCCAGGAGATTGGGCGCCCCATATTTTTCCATGTAGTTCCGGAAGGAGAACTTGTTGGAAAAGGTCCACGATGCCTTGTCCAGCAGGTCGTCGGTCACCTTGGCCGACATAACCACGGGTGCCAACACGCTGACCGACCAACCTTTGAAGTCCCGGTCGGTCTTGGTCTCCATCACGAGATAGACGCGGCCGCGGGTGTAGTGGACATTACACGGGGCCTGGTGCCAGCTTTCACCTTCCGTAAGCCAGACGGGCTCCATCCAGGTGGCACCCCAGTCGTCGGAACGCATGACGCCCAGGTCACCGGCATGGCCGACGATGTAGAGGCTGTCTCCGGCGACGAAAGGGCGGGCATGTTTCAGGGGCATATCGCTTTGGTGCTGCCAAGTGGCGCCCTTGTCGTCGCTGGTGTAGATCTTGCCGTTCCAGAGTTTTCCATTTTCATCCGTATGGATACCGGGGATACTCTTCACCCCTTTTCCACCCTGGTCCATGGTCGCGATGAGCCGCCCGGTAGGGGCGATAGCGAGGCCGGGGCTGTAGGCATAAACGTTTCCCGCATTGGGCGATTCGTAGACGACGGTCTCGCTCGCGGACAGGGGAATGGGGGAGGCAGTAGGGAGGGTCTTATCTTGCGCACTCGCGCCGAGGGCAGGGAGCAGTCCGGCAGCGCTCAGGGAGTGGATAAAGTTACGGCGATTCACGGTAATTCTCCTTCGGTTTGGTGTTTACTTGAAGAAGCATCTTAGCAATTGCTGCAGTCCGAAGAGAATGTTTTGCATAGGCGACATGGATGCTTGCTTGCGGCGAAGGGCGTTGTAGCGGGGCCTATTCTCGCGGAGGGGAGGGGCGCGAGGCGAACAATGAGTCGCCGCACCCACAAGCTATCTCGCGGCGGGGCCGCGACGCTTGAGGGTGGCACCCCTTTGCCGTTTTTCGACCCAGATGGGGTTGCTTTTTCAGGGCGAATGGGTGAGAGGCGATATGTTTCTATTTCCTGGCGGGGGCCGGTAGGTAGGTCAGGAAACGAAGAGTCGGCGGTTGTGTCGAATCTCCAGGCCGGTGATGCCCGCGAGTCGGAGCGCATCTTTAAAGCGGGTGGAGATATAGGTGGTGACACATAGGCGCTCCAGTCGGAAGAGTTCGACCTCAGGCGTGTGACCTGCCCGAAAATAGAGTCGCTTATAGGCGATGGAACTGAATTCTTCGCCGCCCTCCAGCTCTCCGGCATTGGCGCGCTCAAGGGTGGTCAACCATTCCTCATAGGAATTGATGGTGACCGGGGCAATGGGCGTGCTGAGCATGTCGGTGATGTAAAACTCCGACCGTTCAAAATCGAGGGCGGATGGCGGAATTTCGTTCTTGATAAAAAGGTAGGTGTAGGGCCGTTCATCCCCTTTGCTGTCGACCACGATGACAGGGTACTCACGAAACTGGCCGAGCGCCGCCTGGCGGAAAGGTTGCAGCGCCTTTTCGCTGAGGAGATACCCATCGCTCCACAAATTCGACGACAAGACATCGGTCCATTGGGCGGTGGGCAGCAACTGCTGGGCTTCCAGTCCATCAGGAAGACGGGGGAAACCGTCGCCATCAAGCCCACCCGTTTCGTCGATAGGGTCGCCCGGTTCCCAGGCCTTCGGCTCCACAAGGGGCATGGCCTGGGGATAGTCACCCACAGAATCATCGGCGGCAAACTCCATTGCCCAGAGATCGGGTGAGGCGTCCTGCCCGGCCACGGGTTGGTCCGCCATTTTCTGCAGGGATTCGGCCGCCTTGTCGAAAGGGTGTTGGTCGTCTGACATGGTTCTATCCCAGTTTTTTGTAAAGGGGGTGATTGCTATGGCACGCTGCACCCACAAGCTATCTCGCGGCGTGGCCGCGACGCTTGAGGGTGGCACCCCGTGGTCATGCGAATATCAATTCGTGGACTACGCAATAATGTCGTGCACCACGTGTCCGTGTACGTCGGTTAATCTAAAGTCGCGACCCTGGTAGCGGTAGGTCAACTTCTTGTGGTCGATGCCGAGCAGATGCAATATGGTGGCATTCAAATCGTGGATGTGCATGGCACCGGGGGTGAAGGCATCTTTTGTCGGCTGGGGGTTCATGGGATTGCCGTCGGCGTCGACGATGTTATAGCCGTAATCGTCAGTCTGTCCGTAGGTGATGCCGGGCTTTACGCCGCCGCCGGCCATCCACACGGTGAAGCAGCGGGGGTGGTGATCCCGACCATAGTTTTCTGCGGTCAGGCCACCCTGGCAATAGGCCGTACGTCCGAACTCACCGCCCCAGACGACCAGCGTGTCTTCGAGCATGCCGCGCTGTTTGAGGTCCGTAATCAAGGCCGCGCAGCCCTGGTCCACATCCTTGCACTGGGATTCATGTTCTTTGGGAAGGCTGCCGTGGGCATCCCAGCCCCGGTGGAAAATCTGGATGTTGCGCACACCCCGCTCGGCCAGGCGCCGGGCATTGAGGCAGGAGGCGGCGAAGGTGCCGGGTTCCCGGGCGTCTTCGCCATAGAGCGCGAAGGTGCCTTCCGGTTCGTCGGAGATATCCATCAGTTCGGGCACCGCCGTTTGCATGCGGTAGGCCATCTCGTGTTGTTTAATGCGCGAGAGCACTTCGGGGTCACCGAACTCATTGAAGTGGGTCTGATTGATGGCCGCCAGGGCGTCAAGCTGGGCGCGGCGGTCACTGCGGGAGACGCCGTTGGGGTTGTTGAGATAGAGGACGGCATCCCTTTCACCGCGCATAAGCACGCCCTGGTGGTCGGAGGGCATAAAGCCGCTACCCCACAGGCGACCAAAAAGGCTCTGCTCCGGAAAGCTAGTCTTGGCGTGCATCACCACGTAACTGGGCAGGTCCTTATTGCCACTACCCAGCCCATAGCTCAGCCAGGCGCCGAGACTTGGCCGTCCGGGAACCTGGCTGCCGGTCTGAATGAAGGTAATCGCTGGGTCGTGGTTGATGGCGTCGGTGAAGGTGCTATGGATGACGCACAATTCCTTGGCGACCTTGGCGGTGTGGGGGAGTAGTTCGCTGACGTATACCCCCCGGTCGTTATTTTCCTGAAAGGTAAATTCATACTTGCTCGGGCACACCGGCAGGGTGTCCTGCCCCGAGGTCATGCCCGTAATGCGCTGACCATTTCGCACATGTTCCGGCAGATCCTGCCCAAACATGTCCCGCATCTTGGGCTTGTAGTCCCACAGGTCATGGTGGCTGGGACCGCCGCTCATAAAGAGATAGATAACCCGTTTCGCCTTGGGCACGTGGTGGGTTCCGCCGCTGAGCATGGCTTCCGTGCTCGCGCTGGCGGTGTTACTCAGCAGGTCGGGGCCGAGGAGCGAGGCCATGGCTGCCGTGCCGACACCCAGGGCCGAGCGTCCAAAGAAGTGGCGGCGGGTGATTTGCAGTTCGTTTTCACGTTGTGGGTTTTCTGACACGATGTAATACCTCTGGCGTCTGTTGCTGCTTCATACAACAACAAAGCGATAAAAAGTTTCCGTTTTAATTCCCCTCCTTGGAGGGGTTAGGGGTGGGTAAGAGTCATCAAGGATACTCGACCCAATCCCGGTCCCTCCAAGGAGGGGAAAACCGGTTCAATTTTTCTCTTATAGACCCCGTGCCATCAATACAACAACAAGGCCCGGTCACTGGCCAACAGGGTCGTGGTGACCTGGGTCCACGCTGCATGGGCCACCGCATCCAGCGATGTGTCTCGGGGCATATTGCCGATGGCCAGCAGCTGCTCGGCATCTTCCGGGGCTGCTTCATAGCGCGCGTACATCTCTTCCAACAGCCCGTAACACGCCATGGTCTCTGCGGTGGACGGGTTCTCGCACGCAATGAGGGTGAAGAGCATATCCAAACGGTCGGCGTCGCTATCCGCTTCCTTCAGCAGGCGCTCGGCGAATACCCGTGCTGTCTCCACGCGCTGGGTCTCATTGAAGAGGGCCAGGGATTGAAGGGGCGTGTTGGACCGCGAACGGCGCACGCAACTGGTCTCCCGGTTGGGCGCGTCGAAGAGGGTCATCATGGGGTGGGGACTGGTCCGCTTCCAATAGACATAGAGACTGCGGCGATAGAGCTTGGGGCCTTCATCGGGCACGTATTGCTT
Source organism: Candidatus Hydrogenedentota bacterium (assembly GCA_030432675.1). Classification (GTDB taxonomy): domain Bacteria; phylum Hydrogenedentota; class Hydrogenedentia; order Hydrogenedentales; family JAEUWI01; genus JAEUWI01. The sequence continues at coordinate 8,124 of JAUIMA010000151.1, forward strand.
CGTGTTGCTGCCGGGGTGGGCGAGGGCTTTCCACATGCCGGCGGGCTGGTAGGGTTTGACCCCTTCGCCGCCCATGTGGGGATCGAGGAGACCGCTGGCCCAGAGATTCAGGTCACGAAGGACTTCGGCGTCGAGTCGATAGCTTGGACCCCGGGCAAACAGCCGGTTTTCCGGATCGTTTACGTCTTCGCGGAATCGAGAAGACTGGCGGAATGTCTGGCTCATGACCATACGCTTCAACATGGCCTTCAGGTCCCAATCACTTTCGTGGAGGGTGATGGCGAGCCAGTCCAGCAGTTCCGGGTGGGAAGGATGCTCGCCCTGAAGGCCGAATTCTTCCGGCGTGCGCACCAGGCCATAGCCATAACAACGTTGCCAGAGTCGGTTGACCAGGACCCGGGCCACGAGGGGGTGCTCCGGTGCGGTGAGCCACTGGGCGAGGCCCAGGCGGTTTTGCGGGGCGCCTTCCGGCATCGGACCAGCGACGGACACGACGCCCGGTTCCAGGGGTTCCCCCACAGGCAGGTTGTATTCGCCGCGCTCTAACAGGAAGGTGTCGCGCCGTTCCCCTTCCTGGGCAACGAGCGTTGTGGTGAAGGTGTCTTCAAAGGCCACCAGCTCGCCCTTGACGCTTCGATCGATGACGTTGTCCATGGCCGAAACCTTGAAGCGCCCGATTTGGTGGTTGGGATGGGTGTGCACCAACTCCACCGTGAGCGTGGCTCCTTCGGTGACCACCACTTCCCGTTTCAAGACGAGTTCTACGTGGTGAGGGACGCCCACCTGGGGCGAGATGGCCCAGCCCTTCGCAGGCTCCTCGGCGATGATATCGGAGACGGGGTAACCCTCTTGGGAGAAATCGGCTGTGGCCGTCCTGAACTCGAGCTCCTGGGCCTCACCGCCAGGCGGCGTGAATCGTGCCTTGAACTGGCCCAATACCAGATTCCCATTGGCCGCGCGCCCGGGTCCCTGTTGCGAGAGGCGTTCGTCGGGAAGCACATCAAGGCGAAGGCCCTCCAGTTTGCCGCTGAAGGTCGTGGTGCTCAGGGTGTAGGTGCTCTTTTCCGTACCAGGTGCATTAAAGAGGAGGGAACCATCGTCGAGGACTTCGTGCGGGGTTCCGTCCGTGCTTTCTGCGGTGGAAAAAACGAGGGGGGTGACCACCTTCTCCGGGGGGACGTAGCCGCCGATGTCGTTCTTTACCTTTTCTTTCAGGGCATGCCACCGGTCCCAGCCATCAATATCCCGGGGAGCCTTCACCGTGGGCTTATACTCGTACTTGTTCCCATCCATGGGCGACTCGGCCGTGCTGTTGAAGAAGGCCATGAGGCGATAGTATTCCTCATGGGGCACGGGGTCATATTTGTGGGTGTGGCACCGGGCACAGAGGAGGCTCATGCCGAGAAAGGCGGTGCCCAGGGTCTCCACCCGGTCAAAGTTGTTCTTCGCCTGAAACTCTGCGGGGATGGCGCCTCCTTCCGATGTACTGGGATTGAGCCGTACATAGCCCGTAGCCACCAACTGCTCCAACGTGGGGTCGGGGAGGAGATCGCCGGCGAATTGCCACGTGATGAATTCGTCCATGGGAAGGTTTTCGTTGAGTGCTCGAATCACCCAGTCACGGTAGGGGTAGATACCCCGCTTGTTGTCCAGGTGGAGTCCGTGGGTATCGCCATAGCGGACGGCGTCGAGCCAATAGCGGGCCTGATGCTCGCCATACCGCGGGCTGGCCATCAGGGTGTCCACCAATTGTTCATAGGCCCCGTCGGACGTGTCGTCCATATAGGCGGACAAGACCGCGGGCTCCGGCGGCAGGCCGGTTAAGACGAGGGCCACACGCCGGGCCAAGGTGGCCTTGTCGGCGTTTGGCGCGAGGCCTGCCCCTGTGGGCGCGAGCTTCGCGGTGATAAATTCGTCAATACTGTTGTGGTCGGTTGTTTTGAGAGGGGGTACGTAGGCCCAGTGCTGGGCATACTCGCCGCCAGATTTCACCCACCGCGAGAGGATGTCCCGCTCGGCATCAGAGAGTTGGCGCTCGGCGTCCACCGGGGGCATGGGGTCCTCCGTGTCGTGGATGCGCTGGAGGATCTCGCTCTTGCCCAGGTCGGCCGGATTGATGGGGCGCACTCCATCGTGGTCCATCGTGGCTTCGTCGTAGGTGGTGAACTTGATCTGGTTCTTTTTGGCATCCGGACCATGACAGACGAAGCACTTGTCCGACAGGATGGGGAGGACCTCGCGGGCGAAGTCGGGTTTCTCAGAGGAGGAGGTACCTGCGGTTGCCGGGAGGCCCAGGGAAAGTGCGGCGCCCAGTAGAAGGGGAAACGAATAATAACGGGGGTTAGTTTTCATAAGACGGTGGTACTGCCAGCTCGGTTAACTACAACATCTCACACACAGTCCGCGAGATATGCCTCAAGTCCCAGACTGAAGCATTGGCTCACGATAAAACAGCCTTCTCCACCATAGTAAACGGTCACACCGGCGAATACAATCCGAACTTCGACGGTGCCTCGGTGCCACGCGTCAAGGTACTTGACCCAAGAGCTTCATTGTATTACCATAAGGTTATGGAACAAATTGGTTATATGTCGACGACTCCCGATCTCGATGTCGTGTTTTCGGCCCTCGCCAACCCGACACGACGGGCCATTCTGGCGCGGCTGGCGAAGGGAAACGCCTCGGTAAACGAACTCGCTGCCCCGTTCGAGATGTCCCAACCCGCTGTTTCCAAACACCTCAAGGTCCTGGAGCGGGCGGGCCTGATAGAGCGGGGGGTGGACGAGCAACGTCGACCCGCGACCCTGAAGGCTGACAACATGGCCGCTGCCATGGACTGGCTGGAGCAGTTCAAGGTGTTCTGGGGAAATAGTTTCGACCAACTGGATGAAGTGCTTGCCGATATGAAACGCGCCCAGGCGCAGGAGAAGAAAGATGTCTGAACTGCCGGAATACAAAATTGAGCGTATCTTTGACGCACCCCGTGAATTGGTCTGGCGTGCGTGGACCGATCCCGCGCTGTTGCATCGCTGGTACGGCCCCAACGTGGAGACCACCATCCACCAATTTAACCTCAAGGCCGGTGGAGAATGGCACAACGAAATGCAGTGGGGAGACACACGGGATTATAGTAAGATGGCCTTTCAGGAAGTCATCGAACCCGAGCGGATAGTCTGGCACCATTCGTCCACCGATGCCGATTGGAATATCATCACGAATCCCATGATGCCCAACTGGCCGAGGGTGTTGCTCACGACGGTCACTTTCGAGGAATCGGACGGCAAGACCACGGTACGGCTGACCCAGGTACCCCTCGACGCCACCGCAGCAGAGATTGCCTGCTTTGCCGGTGCAATGGCCAACATGGATCACGGCTGGGGTGCGGGCTTCACGATTCTCGAGACAATGTTTGCGGAATTGCAGGTGTAGCCAGTATTTCGTGATCGAATAGCAGGGG
>JAUIMA010000152.1 GCA_030432675.1 Candidatus Hydrogenedentota bacterium
ATGTACAAGTTAGAGCCTGTGGTGGCCGATGGCGGGGAGCTGATTATCTACGGAGACCATATCCATGAGGTCAGCGTGACCCACGACAAATTGATCAAACAGGTGGGCTACCATGTGCGGGATTACTTCACGAAGCAGGCGGAACGGTTCAAAGATATTCCCGGCACCATCAAGGCCCACTCTACCCATGTAAAAGGTGCGGGCCATTATGAAGATGGCGTGGAAACCCCCCGTGTCAACGTGACCCTGGCCACCTCAATTCCCGAAGAGGAGTGCGCCGCCATCAACCTGGGCTACCGTGATCTGAATACCATCGACGTGGCTGATTATGAGAATCGCGAAGATGAAGGTATCCTCGTCGTTCACAACGCGGGAGAAATCCTCTATCGGATTAAGGAGACGGGATGACGCGGCTGGGGGTGATTACCGCCCTGCTTCCCCTGCTGGGTGCCTGTTATGGGGATCCCGCCCCACGGGTCCATATACCTGAACAGGCGTCCCTGCGGCTTCTGGAGCGGGTCCAATCTGCGCTGGAGACCGGCGATAGTAATGAGGCGCTTTCGCTTGCCCGTGCGGCGTATGACACGGACCCGGAATACGATGACGCGGCGTGGATCTACGCGACCTTGCTGGGGCGCTCGGGAAAAATAGACGAAGCGCTTGAAATTTGTTCCCTGCTCGGTGCCCGATCGCCCGCCTATGTACAGGCCCACCTGCTGGAAGGTATACTATGGGAGCAGAAGGGGAATCGGGAATCGGCCAATTTGGCCTATGATCGCGCCCTTTCGGGTATCGCGGCGTCGGATACGTCCGCCCTGTCTATGCCCGAGTTACGCCTCTACGAGGCCGTAACTATCTATCTGCGTCGTGGGAAGTTGGCGGGAGTACAAGCCATCAATCAGGTGCTGGAAGTGTTTCCGGACTATCCGCCAGCCCACTACGTAAAAACCTGCATGTTGGATAAGAACCGGGGCTTCTTGATGCGATGGTTTTCCGACGGAGGGCCTCATCCCGAGGCCACTGCAACGCAGGACGTTGTAACGAGAGATTAGTTCAACAGGCGAAGTGGTGTTTAACCCCCTTCGCCTCGGGCAGACACCCGGTCTGCCGAATAGCGGAAAGGAAGTTGACCATGGGAAAAAATGTAATCGTGGCGCAGTCCGGCGGTCCCAGTCCGGTAATCAACAGCTCGCTACGCGGAGTGATCGACGGCTGTAAAGCCTTCCCCGACACCTTTGGGACCATCTATGGTGGTTGGCATGGTATCGAAGGGGTGCTCAAGGAAGAGCTGCTCAATCTCTCCGCCCAGAGCGAAGACGAAGTGGCCCTGCTCCGGTACACACCTGCAGCCGGCGCTATCGGCACCTGCCGTTATAAGCTCAAGGACCACCAGAATGAGGATTTCGATCGCCTTATCGAAGTGATGAAGGCCCATGATATCGGATACTTCTTCTACAACGGTGGCAACGACTCCATGGACACGGCCAATAAGGTCGCTCTTCTTGCCCAGGAAAAGGGGCTGGACCTCGTTGCGGTGGGCGTCCCCAAGACTATCGATAATGATGTGGGCGATTCGGAGTTCAAACTCATCGATCACACGCCCGGTTACGGTAGTGTAGCCCGTTACTGGATGGGTATTGTCCAGAACGCCAATGAGGAAAACGCGGGCTCCTGCCCTGCGGATCCGGTCCTCGTGCTGCAGGCCATGGGCCGTAAGATCGGCTATATTCCCGCCGCTGCGCGCCTGGCCGACCCCAAGCGCGAGATGCCCCTGCAAATCTATATGACGGAGTCTGATGTCAGCCCGGAAGAGATGTGCGACAATATTAACGACCAGTTGAAATCTGACGGTCGCTGTGTTGTCGTGGTCAGCGAAGGATTCGACGTCGGTGATTTGGGCGAAGTAAAAGATTCTTTCGGCCATGCCCAGTTTGGTGCCTCCAAATTGACCGTAGCCCAGAAAGTGGTCAACCTGCTTAACGACAAAGGCCTTGCTGCCCGGGGCGCCGCGCGGGGTCAGGTACCTGGTTGTGATCAACGAGACACCTGTGCTTACGCCTCTATCGTCGATCTGGACGAGGCCTATCGGGTGGGCCAGAAAGCGGCGGAGATTGCCGCAAGCGGCGAGAACGGCTGGATGTCGACCATCCTCCGGGCTCCTGGCCTTATCTACAACGTAACATACGACAAGGTCCCGCTTGAAAAGGTCGCGAATTCGGAGCGTACCTTCCCGGCGGAATGGCTCGCCCCGAACAAGATCGACGTAACCGATGAATTCCTGGACTATGCGACGCCGCTGATCGGCGAAGACTGGCCCAGCGTGCCGGTTATCGGTGGCCGTCAACGTTTTACACGCTTCGTACAGAAGTTTGCCGACAAGAAGTTGCCCGCCTACGAACTGCAGGCCGCACGCGAACAGGGATAGCTTGGGAGAGCCTACGATGCAACAACATTGGGAATACAAGACGGTACCTATTAACGTGTTCAATGGACACGTGCATGACGATACGATGGACGAACAGCTCAACGCGATGGGACAAGAAGGCTGGGAGCTTTCCCATGTCACCCCGCTGGAGCTGGAAAGTAAAACCACCTGTATCCTCCACCATTTTCGGCGTCCGGCAGAGCGGCAGCGCCCTGCAGGCTTTCAGCCGAGCTAACAAGATACGACGTCGGGATAGCATAACGAACTATTGCATGTGGTGCGCCGCGACCCTGGTTCCCCGGACGGCCACGAACAACTACTACCAATCAGAATAAAACCCGGAGATCGGATACCAATGGATACGATGAATATCGGCCTTATCGGCCTGGCTGTTATGGGCGAGAACCTCGTGCTCAATATGGAGCGCAACGGCTATGGGGTAGCGGTGTACAACCGCACCGTGGCCAAAGTGGACGCCTTCGTGGAAGGGCGCGCCAAAGGCAAGAACATTAAGGGCTGCCACAGCATCGAAGAATTGTGCGCCAGCCTGGAGAAGCCCCGTCGCGTCATGATGCTGGTCAAGGCCGGCGATGCGGTTGATGCCTTTATCGAGCAACTTATCCCCCACCTTGAAAAGGGTGACATCATTATCGATGGCGGCAACACCTATTTCCCCGACACGATTCGCCGTGCAAAATACCTGGAAGAAAAAGGATTGCTCTTCATCGGCACCGGAGTTTCCGGTGGTGAAGAAGGTGCCCTCATGGGCCCTTCCATCATGCCGGGTGGTTCCAAGGAAGCCTGGACCCACGTGAAGGATATCTTCCAATCGATCTCTGCTAAGGTCGCCGATGGCTCGCCCTGCTGTGAATACATCGGTGCCGACGGTGCCGGGCACTACGTGAAGATGGTTCACAATGGCATTGAGTATGGCGATATGCAGATGATCTGCGAAGTCTACTCGGTCATGAAAAACCTTCTGGGCATGTCAGCCACCGAGCAGGCGGAAGTTTTCGCCGAGTGGAACAAGACGGAGCTGGATAGCTATCTCATTGAAATCACCGCCGAAATCCTTGCCAAGACCGATGATGAAACGGGCAAGCCTATGGTCGATGTCATCCTGGATACGGCCGGTCAAAAGGGTACGGGCAAGTGGACTTCCACCAGTGGCTTGGACCTTGGCGCCCCTGTTCCCACGGTGGCAGAAGCTGTTTTTGCGCGCTGCCTCTCTGCGGTGAAAGAAGAACGGGTCGCGGCTTCCAAGGTACTCACAGGCCCTGAAGGCGCGGCAATCGGCGTCGATAAGGCAGAAGCGCTGGAAAACCTCCGGCAGGCCTTGTACATGGCGAAAATCTGCTCTTACGCACAGGGCTTTCAGCTCATTCAATATGCGGCCAAGGAAAACGGCTGGGACCTCAACTACGGGGATATTGCCCTCATGTGGCGGGGCGGCTGTATCATCCGCGCCCAGTTCCTCGATGAAATCAAGAAGGCCTTTGACGCCGATCCGAATTGTGTCAACCTGCTTCTTGTTCCCTTCTTCAAGGATGCAGTGGATAAGGCCCAACCGGGACTTCGCTGGGTCGTCTCCGAAGCGGTTAAGGCCGGCATTCCCATGCCCTGCCTTTCCTCGGCCATCTCTTATTACGACAGTTACCGGTCGGAAGTGTTGCCGGCGAACCTGCTCCAGGGTCAACGGGACTATTTTGGTGCCCACACCTATGAGCGCTTGGATAAACCGCGGGGCGAATTCTTCCACACCAACTGGACCGGTCGCGGCGGCGATACGGCGTCTACGACTTATAACGTATAGCACCCGCCAACGATTGAATGGACTACAACGCCCCGGAGTATCCTCTGGGGCGTTGTTTATAGGAGGCAGCACGTCATGCATTCGGACGACCCAACCCGTGATATAGGGGCCCGATTCACCCTGACCGGCACGGACTACGAGCACTATCTCCGCTATTTTTACGCCCACACGATGACCGGACGCCGCCATATGCGCCGGCTCTATGCCATTGGTGTCGCCGCCTTCTTGCTCTTCGTATGGCGGGAATATGATCACCCGAAATTTGGCATTGCCCATCCGGCCTATTTCGCGTCATACATGATAATCTCCGGCGCCTTGCTCGGCGGAGGCTATTGGTATGCCGTTTCGCGGCTGTGGCCAAGCATCGCACAAGCGGCCCTTCGCATGTCGCCGCAGAAGGGCATGTTCACCGAAACCGACATCGTCATTGAAAACGAAGGAATGAACGTCGAAACCCATCAAGGTGTAGGCCGTCTGGACTGGGAAAACGTCGCAGATGTTGCCGAAACACCCGACGCGATTTATCTCTTCATGGGTGGGATTAATGCTTTCATCATTCCCAAACGGGCCTTTTCATCCGATGCCGATTCCGCCCTGGCGTTCGCCCGCGTGGAAGCCTATCTCGAACTGGAAGACGAGAATTCCTAGTCGATTGTCGTCCAGGCTTGAGCTGGACCAATTCCCTGTGTCACCCTGTGGCTTTCACTCATCCTTAACACGCGCCTCGCATCAGGAGAATGCCATGCCCAAGATCCTAATCACCCGTCGTCCCCCCGAGAGCGCAATCGAACGACTTGCGGACGCTTTTGGCCACGACGCCCTGGAAATCTTTCCGGAAGATCGCCCCATCCCACGGGACGAACTGCTCGCCCGTGTCGCTGGCGCCCATGCCATCCTTTCGATGCTGACGGAATCCATGGACGACGAAGTCTTTTCCGCGGCCGGAACCCAATTGCGGGTCGTGGCCAATATGGCCGTCGGTTATAACAACATCGATGTGGAGGCCGCTACAGCACACAACATCGTCGTTTCTAATACGCCGGACGTGTTGACGGAAACCACCGCCGACCTTACATGGGCACTGATTCTGGCTACGTGCCGACGTCTGACAGAATCCGAGCACTTTCTTCGTTCCGGTCAATGGTCCAGTTGGTCCCCTACATTTATGCTCGGTGTGGACGTCTACGGAAAAACCCTGGGAATCTATGGTCTCGGCCGCATTGGAAAAGCCGTGGCGCGACGTGCAGCCGCATTCAATATGAAGGTGCTGTATCATTCGCGTACGCCCCTTAGCGACGCTGAAGAGAAGTCCTTGGGTTTACGCTACGTCGACTTCCCCACCTTGCTGGCTGAATCGGATATCGTCTCCCCCCATTGTCCCTTGACGGATGAGACGCACCACATTTTTAATGCCGAAGCCTTTCAGGCGATGAAACCCGCTGCCGTTTTCGTCAACACCACCCGGGGCCCCGTCGTGGATGAAGCCGCGTTGGCCAAGGCGTTGCACGAAAAAGAGATATTTGCTGCCGGGCTGGATGTCTTTGAAAACGAGCCAACCGTCCACCCGGATCTCCTCAGCACCGAGAACATCGTGCTACTGCCCCATATCGGCAGCTCGACGCTCGAAACGCGCGCCGCGATGGCAAATCTGGCCGCCGACAACATAATTGCGGTGTTGAACGGAAAAACGCCCCCGACATCGGTGAATCTGGTATCCGCCTAGTGGAATAGTTCCTTTACATTCCCCCAAGGGTTTCGTAGTATGGTGCTCCGGTAAATTATTGGTTTAACTCGAGAGGAATTTACGATGAAACGCATTCTGAGAAGTACTATCGCCGCGTGTATGGCGCTTGGTGTCACGGCTACGTTGGTGGGCTGCCCTGCGCCAGGTAGCACCCGCTACGTCATCACCATTCGCAATATCAGCAATCAGCCCCTTGGACCCGTTGCAATTGCAACCCACGCCTCCTCCACCAGTTTCTGGACCAATGGTGAAGCCGCGAGTGCCGGGATTCAGGAAGTCGCGGAGCTGGGTTCCCCGGCGACCCTGGTTGCCGAGATGAACGCGGCCGCCAATGTGTCCGATGTCGTCAACTCTGGAATCCCCTTCCCTTCCATGGGCCGTACCGTTCCCCGCTTCGGTCCTTTTGATGACGGTGGAGCCAATCTGGTCGACACCCAAATCGTGACCATCGACGGTACACCTGGCGATGTCATTTCCATGGCCAGTATGCTGATTGGTACCAATGATGGCTTCTGGGGCGTCGACAGCGTCAACCTTCCGTCCTCAGGTGGAACGCTGCTTTACTTCGGTCTGGGTTTTGACGCAGGTACGGAAGAGAACGATGAACTCGACGAGAACATTGATGACGGCGCCTCTATTCTCGGACCGGCCGTCATTCCTGGTGACGAACCGGATGACGAAGTCCCTGGTGACAACGAACGGGTAGGCACGAGCCCGGTGGGTACCATTGCGGCGCACACCGGCATTACAGGTTCCGGGGACATCCCCGCAGCCTTTGATTGGTCTGGTCCGGTTACTTTCATCACCATTACCGCCCTCTAGTCGCTTCCTATCCGAACCGTCGCGACCGGCGGTGCAAATTCATTCCATTACAACGGTTTTCCGGCACTCGCTGTCGGAAAGCCGTTTTTTTAGTCTAGGTGCCGCACGGAGTTTCTTTTTGGAACTTTAATTTTATGGAAATTATGGAATAGGTGCTAAAAGTCTTCGGTATTTCTGTAATCCGTGTTATATTAAAATTATCCCAAAACTCGTACGGCAATCCCGCCAACCGTGTAGTGACCGGGTATATTTCGAAAATCAGATGCGGTTCAACGACTATTCTTCCCGAAGAGGAATCCTATGAGCGCAACACAGGTCATGCTTCGCTGGGTGCTTTTGATTGTTCTTGGAGTTAACGTTCAAATTCACGCCGAATCGAGTGCTGATCTCCCTTTGGGAATGTCTACGGCCCTCACAGGTCCTGCAGCTAAGCTGGGATTGAATATGCGGGACGGCGTTGCTGCCGCGATCGCGGAAGCAAATCGTGACGGGGGCATTCAGGGGAGAACGCTGCGCCTCATCGCCTTAGATGATGGCTATGAGCCCAGTCGCACCGCCCCCAACATGCAATCCTTAATTGACGAACATAGGGTGCTCGCCGTGGTGGGCAATGTGGGAACACCGACCGCCGTGGCCTCGGTGCCCATCGCCATCCGTAAAAAGACGTTATTGTTCGGTGCCTATACCGGCGCGGGGGTGCTGCGCCGCACCCCACCCGATCGCTATGTGATCAACTATCGGGCCAGCTATGCGGAAGAAACGGCGGCCATGGTCGACGGATTGATTACAGAAGGGGGCTTTGATGTTACCGAAATCGCCTTCTTCACCCAACGGGATGCCTATGGCGATGCGGGCTATTCGGGCGGTTTAGAGGCCCTAAAGCGCCACGGGCTGACCAACGACCTCGCTATTGCGCATGGGCGCTATGAACGGAATACCGATGCCGTTGAGAACGGCCTCGCAGATATACTTGGAGCCCCGGTAAGTCCTCGCGCAATTATTATGGTCGGAGCGTATACTCCCTGTGCTGCATTTATTAAACTCGCGCGGGAAATCGGCCTCGATGCGATATTCCTGAATGTTTCGTTCGTCGGTTCTGCCCCCCTGGCGGAGGCCCTGGGAGATCAGGGCGATGGGGTCATTGTGACCCAGGTTGTCCCCCCTCTCAATTCGGATTTACCTATCGTGACTGCCTACACCGAGGCATTGGCTGCGCTGGATTCGGCGCCTCCCCCCACTTTTGGGTCTCTGGAAGGCTATATCGTTGGGCGACTGCTCACAGAGGCCCTACGCGAAGTCGAAGGGACGCTGAACCGCGAGGCAGTTATTGATGCCCTGGAATCCATGGGAAAATTCGACCTTGGTCTGGGCGTAGAACTCTTTCTTTCGGCCGAAAATCACCAGGCCTGCCACCAGGTATGGCCCACCGTCATACGTGACGGCAAGGTCATACCATTTTCCTGGGGGGACTTGCGCAAACCATGAGTGTTCATAAGAAGAACCGGATTCCCAGACTTGTCTGGACACTGGCCACGGTAGGAATTGGGGCTGGAACGCTGACCATGCTCATCGAGTACCGCGCTCTTAAAGAGATTCGGGAAGAGCGCACGTTGACCACGGCGGCGGAAGCACGGATTACTGAAATGCTCCGCGCTATACGCAGAGAACGTGATCACATCTTTGAAACCATGGAGAATCAGCTGTCGGGAACGAGTAGCGTGAATACGCCTACTCCGAACCCGGTCTCTCCACTTGCAGAACTCATTGATGACTGCCGCCCCTATCTCAACACCATGGAAAGCCGCGATATCTCTTTTGAAGAAGAACTGGCGGCCATGCACCAAGCGGTCGAAGAGTTGGCCGGAGTTCATTCGGAAGTAGAGACCACCATGTCAGAGTCCGGGCGCGTATCCGTGGACTTTGCAGAAACGTGGAATGAGTTACAACGTCGGCTCGGCAGACTCTCCGCATCCTTACAGAAACTGGAAGGGAAACGCCGATTAAAGCAAGAAATCTGGCTACGCCAATACCGGAATGAAACAACCGAAAATGCCAACCGCCTCGCGGTGCAATATATAGAGAATCTCGACTCCCTCACGGGACTTCGAACCCTGAAGTCTGAACTGAGCGACCTGACACTCTACGTGGAACGGCTCCACGGTGAAACGGAAGTCGACAACCTTGTCAATCTCAAGGACAATGAAATGCGGCAGGTTCTCTCCCGATTGCGGAGGGCAATTCAACAAGCAAGCGATCCCGAGCTGACGGCCTTTGAGCCCTTGGCCCAGGCAATTCAGGATGCCACATTCGGGGTTGGCGCGCTGGATGATACCGCGCATCAAACGCTCACCTTAGGTGAAGGTGGTCTCTTCTCCCTGAAACGTCGGCAGTTGCAGCTTTTGGAGCGGCAACGTAATTTGCAGTCCACGTTGGCCCAAGCGCTCAATGAGTATCTTGAAGCCGAGCGGAGTCTCGACCATCAGTTGGTTACCGCCATTGAGCAAGAGGGCATGCTTGCGGAGGAGACCCTGCGAGCCACCTGGACCAACGCATTGTATACCGACATTCTGGTCGCCATAGCCTTTCTCCTGCTGGCCTGGCGGGTGTCCAATCTGGGGAAGCGTGCGGAGCGCGAACTGCAGGCAAAAAACGAGATGCTCGAGGGAGCCATGAATCAGCTGCAGGCGGCCATGACGGAAGTGGAGGCCGCCAACGAAGCGAAAAGTGAATTCCTGGCCAACATGAGCCACGAAATCAGGACCCCCATGAACGGCGTGATCGGAATGACGGGTTTGCTCTTAGACACACCGTTGGACAAGACGCAACGCCGCTATGCGGAGACAGTTCGTGCGAGTGGCGAAGCGTTACTGGGAGTTATAAACGACATTCTGGATTTCTCGAAGATTGAAGCGGGAAAATTGGAAATGGAGACGCTGGATTTTGACCTGCGCTCGTTGTTGGATGACTTTGGAGAAATCATGGCCTTAAAGGCCCATGAAAAGGAACTGGAGTTGATTTGTGCCATGGGGCACGAGGTACCTTCGGCCCTTCAGGGGGATCCGGGGCGACTTCGCCAGATTCTTATCAATCTCACCGGAAATGCTATCAAGTTTACAGAGTTTGGGGAAATCGTGGTACGGGCGAAACTGGAGTCCGAAGATGATATGTTGGTCGTCATAAAATTCACGATCCAAGATACCGGAATCGGCATCCCGAAAAATCGACAGGACGACCTCTTTCACCACTTTACCCAAGTCGATGCTTCCACTACCCGACAATACGGAGGTACGGGCCTCGGCTTGGCTATTTCAAAGCAGCTCGCCGAAATGATGGGGGGCGAAATCGGTGTTGAAAGTATCCTGGACCGGGGCTCCGAGTTTTGGTTTACGGCGAGCTTTCGCAAACAATCGACCCGCAATAAACGTGTAACGGAGTTGCCTGATACGTCTGGTCTCCCGGTACTTATTATCGACGACAACGCGACCAACCGTGAAATTCTAAATGCGCAGCTAACTGCCTGGGGTATGGAGCCCGCTGAAGCCTCCGATGGAACAATGGCGCTCGAGCGCCTGCGCGAAGCGGTCCTCTGGAACAAGCCATTCCCCTTGGCAATCGTAGACATGCAGATGCCCGGCATGGACGGTGCCGAACTTGGGAAACGCATCAAGGCAGACAGGACTTTAAGAGAAACCAAGCTCGTCATGATGACATCCGTAGGCAAACGCGGCGACGCGAAACGAATGGAGGCCATCGGATTCTCGGTCTATTTGACCAAACCCGTGCGGCAATCTGATCTATTGGAGAGCCTCCGAGCGGTTCTCGGAGAAGAGTCCAACAAGAAAGTGGAGACTACGCTGCATACCCGTCACTCCATTCGGGAACTTCGTACGAACACGTTCCGCATTCTGGTGGCGGAAGACAACGTAACGAACCAATTCGTGGCCCTTGGCATACTCAAAAAGCTGGGTTTTTCAGCGGATGCGGTCGCAAATGGTGCCGAGGCGGTAAAAGCGTTGGAGTCCATTCCCTACGATCTCGTCTTGATGGATTGCCAGATGCCGGAAATGGACGGGTACGAGGCAACCGGAGCGATCCGGCATGACAACTCCCCTGTGTTGAACTCCGCAGTGCCGGTGGTTGCGATGACCGCCAACGCGATGCAAGGTGATCGTGAAAAGTGCCTGGCGGCGGGAATGGATGACTACATCAGTAAACCGGTAAAACCCAAGGCCCTCGCAGAAATACTCGACAAATGGCTCCCGAAAGACCGGGAACCCGGCAATGATGAAACGGAAAAACACGTGGAAGTATCGAAGTCCTAACCCGCTATCTGGAATGGAAAACGGGGAGTATACAAGGCGCGCAGGTAGCACGTCGAACGTCAAATTCGATATACTACCGCCCAATCATTTCCCCAATCCCCCCTAACCAGGAGCCTTTTGCATGTATATTGGTCGTATTGTCAGTGTGGTTCAAACACCCGAAGGAAAACTGGGCGCAGTGTACCGCGTTTCCAGCCGCTCGTTTCCTAATCGCACCGCGGTGCCCGCCGAGACCAAGGTATCCATCGTCCCCAAGGCAGGCCACGAAGGGGATATCCACAAGAACCCCTATATTGCGTACAATTGCGTACAAGTGGTCTGTGATGGAAAGGTTGCCGTCGTAACCAACGGATCACAGACGGATCCCATCGCCGAAAAGATTGCTCAGGGACTCCCGGTTCGCGACGCGCTGGCACTGACCAGCCTCGCACTGGACTACGAAAA
>JAUIMA010000153.1 GCA_030432675.1 Candidatus Hydrogenedentota bacterium
ACGGGCCGTCGGCCACGGCGGGGGTCATTCTGGAGCTCGCGGCGCGGCTTATCCCTGCCGATCAGCAAGACGTGACCGTGCTTGCTGGAATCGCGGGCGTGGTTTCGTCAGAGGTGGCGCGCAGCGTTACGGCGCAATTGGCATCCTCTCCCGTCTTAAAATCAGTATGTATTAGCACCGATCTTCACCCCCTACTCTACGCCCAGGTGCCTGAGCGTCCGGGTATACTGGCCATCGCAGGGACCGGTGGTTCCGTGTTGGTGCACGATGGACAAGGTGCCTTCCGGCGTTTCGGCGGTAGGGGACCCGTCATGGGGGACGAAGGCAGCGCGTACCAGATTGCCGTAGGAGCGCTGCAGGCCGTTGCGCGGGCCGAAGACGGTGTTGGTCCCCAGACAGCGCTACAGACCGCACTTCCGGCCCACCTGGCGCTTCCAGATGCGGACGCCCTGGTGCCGTGGTCCCTCACGGCCTCCAAGCGGGAACTGGCGGCCTTGGCCCTCTGTGTAGCCGACGTGGCGAAAGCGGGAGACGCGGTTGCCCACGCATGTATTTGCACGCAGGCGGAACGTCTTGCCGCATTGGTTACGTCCGCCCGCAGGAGCCTGATCGGCGAAGAGGCCGTACCGCTTTTTACGCAGGGTGGCGTTGTGGAACACTGCGATGTGTTTCGTCAACACTTCTTCACGTGCCTCGGGGACCAAGCAACGATAGTTCCCACGGCCTTATCGTTGCGGGGGCATGCGGCCGTCCATCGCATGGCGGTGGGTACGGAGCACTGCGACTGGTGCTTCCGGAGTGACCGTGGGGCGGCAACCCTGGCGCCGACGGAGGGACAGAGTGATACCGTAGCGCCCTTGGATACCCTGGATAGCAAGACCCTGGTAGACACCATGATTGCCCACGAGGCCAGGGTTGGCCGTGCATTGACGCAGCAGGCGGACGTACTTGCGCGGGTAACCGATTGTGCCGGAGAGGCCTTACGCGCCGGGGGATGTATCTTGTACGTCGGTGCGGGAACGAGTGGCCGTCTGGGAGTGCTGGACGCATCGGAGTGCCCGCCGACTTTCGGCACGGCGCCGGAGCAGGTTATGGGCATCATTGCCGGTGGTGAGCAGGCCATTCGGGTCGGGGTGGAAGGGGCCGAAGACGACCAGGAGCAGGGTCGCGCCGATATCTCCGCGCTGGACCCGACACCCGCAGACATTGTGATCGGCATCGCCGCGTCCGGCACGACACCCTATGTGCATGCCGCACTCGGCTTCGCGCGGGAAGCCGGAGCGACGACCGTGTTGCTCTGCTGCAATCCCCTGGTAACCGGTGTGCCCTGCGATCACCTGATTGCGTTGCCCACCGGGCCCGAGGCGCTTCCCGGGTCGACGCGGCTTAATGCCGGTACGGCAACGAAAGTGGCCCTCAATATTATTTCCACCGGGGCCATGGCGCAATCCGGCTATATCTATCGGGGGCAGATGGTGAAAATGCGTCCGAGCAACATCAAGCTGCGTGCCCGCGCCGAGCGCATGGTTCAAGGGTTATCGGGGTGTTCGGAAGCCCGGGCCCGTGACCTATTGGAGCACGCAGACTATGACATTCCCACGGCGCTCCTCATGGCCCGCCACCAGGTCGATGTGGCTACGGCGCAAGCCCACTATCACAAACACGATCGTCAACTACATTCCGCAATGGAGGAAGTTCCTGCGACATGAATCCTATTTCCCGCTCCGTGAAACGGTCGCTCCGTCTTATCCTGATGATAGCTTTTATCGTCGAGCTGAATGGGTGCGCCCATACGCCCCCGACCACCCGCACCGCGTCTCCGACATCCCCCGAAACCCGCCCGACTTCCTCTACCGAGACGGCACCAACCGCCACGACAGTCACGACGGACACGGCGCCACCGGCTGCAACCGAGCCTGGTGCGCCCTTTGAAGTGCGTCTGCGCTATGTGGATACGACCAACGCTCAAATCATCACGGCGACGGAGCCACTCGTGGTGACCACGCCTGATCAGGGATTGAAGCGATTGCCAGAAGGGCGATGGCAGATCCGCCATCGGACCACCCGACGGGCCACCATTGTACACCCGGTCTACGCCAAGGCCTTCGCCCACAACGAGACCCGGTTATTGGCCGAAGAGCGGCAACGGTTTCGCGATCAGGGCTACAGCACCTTCGTGACGACCATGGGACGCTCCGTCACCTCATCGAAGGGCGTGGTCTATGATGGCCGCAAATACTGGCTTGGCATTGATCGGTGCGCCACCGAACAAGAAGCAGCGCGGCTGAAAGAAAAGCTGCGGGGCCAGAAAGTCTGGGCGTGGACCCGTCCTGAGATTCAGCGGCCTTCGGAAGGCACCTTAACCTTTCATGATGGGAGTGGAAAGGCGGTCCTGTTGACGCCCACGCCGGTGCGGGTGCGCTCCGCAGGAGCGGTGGCACTCGAAGACGCCCGGGCCGGGAAAGCGCCCATTGAAGTTTCGGGGCCTTTCGATATGGAGCTGGACCGGGATGGTCATCTGGCGGTGCTGGGTGAACTGCCTATCGAGGACTACCTCAAAGGTATCCTCCCTGCGGAAATGTATCCGAGCTGGCCGTTGGAAGCGCTCAAGGCCCAGGCGGTGGCGGCCCGCAGTGAAATCATTGCCCACGCCGGTGGGAAACACTATTTCGATGGCTTCGACTTTTGTATCGAGCAACATTGTCGTGCTTACGCGGGCGATGAAGGTCGGCATGCGCGCACCGATCAGGCGGTAAAAGAAACGACCGCCTTGGTGTTGACCGATGGGGACAATGCCATCGTGCCTACCGTTTTTTCTGCCAATTGCGGGGGGTGGACCGAGAACAATGAGAACGTTTGGGACGGTGCTCCGGCTCCGGCCCTCCGGGGGCGCAGTGATCACCATGGCCGCTACAACGCCCAGGGAAATCGCAGCGTGGAAAAATGGATAGGAAGTAAGCCTGATTCCTTTTGTGCCCATGATGGTCAATATTATCGTTGGAACCGCTCTCTATCTCTCACCAACCTTTCCAAGCGGCTCAACAGCCAATATGGGATTGGTATTCTCACCCAGGTGAAGGCATTGGAGCGGGGCGTAAGTGGTCGGCTGAAGGCCGTGCAGCTCGTCGGTTCCCGCAAGACGGTGACGGTCCGCAAGGAACTCAACATTCGTCGGGCCTTCGAGAATCTTCCGAGCGCCCTGTGTACCTTCAGTGTGGACCGCCGGGCTGGCGTGCTCCATGTCCGTGGGGCGGGGCGGGGCCATGGCGTTGGTTTGTGTCAGCAGGGAGCGTGCGGTATGGCCCAGGCGGCGCAGCAATACGATGCCATCCTGCTTCATTACTTCCAGGGCGTAAAAATTTCGCATATTTGAGCGAATTTTCGCGTTCGTCAGGGTTCTGATTTCCTCCGGGTGGCAGAATGTTGACACCATGGCAAGCGCAACCTGTTCAAGCACTTAGACTTCCAGCGTCAACATTCCGGCATCTTGTACCCCACAATCTGCCACCCTTCTATGCCCTGCTTTTCGTGCTTTAATCGATTTTGTGCGTTTGACAATTCCTTGTTTTCCCTTAAGATTGACTACGGATGTCAATGGTTTACTCCATGGGTCGCCGCACGTGACCTGGCGGAAGAACGGGCATCGTGTTGGCCTTATATTGTTGATTCCCAATCTGAAGGGAGGGATTGCCATGGCATTAATGGATGAATATCGCGTGGGAGAGGATGGCCCCTGGTCGGCCATCGAAGCGGCCCACCTATGGCGACGTGCCGGGTTCGGAGGCACTCCCGAAGAAGTGGCGGCGGCCGTTGGGGATGGCTCCCAAGAGGCATTCCTGGCTATCGTAGATGCGCTGGTGAGTTATTTGCCCCAGGATCCGAATCTGGATGCCCCGTCGGGCCCCGGACCTTGGGGTGGTCCCATTGACGGGCTTCCCGATGACCCGGAAGACGACGATGAGAACACGACGAATGAGGGGCAGACGAAACGTCCCCGCAGTGATCGCCGTCTCGAGTCCCATCTCTTTTATCGGATGTTCTATACGAGCCAGCCGCTCCAAGAGCAGTTCAATCAGTTTCTTCATGACCACTTCGTTTCCGAGTTTCCGAAAGTGGAGCAAGTCATCTCTCAGTACCAGCGGAGTATTGACAGGCGTCAGGCGACGAGCGAGCAATTGTTGGTGCAGAATAAGCTGCTACGGGAAACCGGGATTGATCGCTTCAGTGATACCCTGCGGGAGGTGTCGCGCAACGCGGCTATGTTGATCTACCTGGACAACTGGCTCAATGGCTCGGGCGATGGCCGCGCCCAGGAGAACTATGCCCGTGAAATCATGGAGCTCTTTTCCATGGGGGTGGACAATTACAGCGAAGAGGATGTTCGTGAGATCGCCAAGAGCCTGACCGGGGAAACCCTGGACGGTTTTCGGGATGATGGTTCCAACGATGCCTTCGACCACCGTTTCCGCGATGGCAATCACGTGGAGGGGGACAAGACGGTCTTTGGCCAAATCGTATCTGAGGACATGGAGGGAGGCGAGCTCCTTCAGATCATTGACCTGATTTTGAGCAAACGGAGTGTGCAGCCCGATGTAAGTGGGTTGGCCGCGCCCTACAACGACTTGCCTGCGGCGGCGGTGTATATGTCCTGGAAACTGCTCCGGTGGTTTGTGAACCAAAACATCAGTCTTGATCCGCCTGACCAGGCCGTGCTGGAACTGGCCGACTATATGCGAGGCACAGACGATGGCGAATATCCCCTCCGTCGTTTTCCCTACGACCTTCGGGCCTGCATGCGGAAGCTTCTGACGTCCCAATGTTTCTACAACATAGATAACTTTTTTGCCATTACCAAAACGCCCGCCGACTTTTGTGTGTCGGCGCTGCGGCTCAGTCAGGCGGCGGTGGGTGTGTCCCCGGAAGATTTCGACTACAACCGGGGAATCTACGGGGATGCGCCCATCAACCGAATGCGGGGCATGGGTATGCAACTCTTCAATCCGCCGGACGTATCGGGTTGGCGTCAGGGGCGGCCGTGGATTAATGCCGAATATTTGTTGACCCGTTACTATTTTCTGGAGCGCATCACCCGGAGCCACGATGGTTGGGGCTTGAGCGACCAGGATATTGATGACCTCCAAATCCTCAACGGCGGAACACTCGATCCGTCGGATTATGAGAGCATCATGAATTACCTGATCACGGTGATCGTGCAGGATGACATTGAAGTCTGGGCGCCCGGCTCCACCAGCCAGCTCATGGCTTACATGAATGAAGCGGCGGCAGAAGAGAATAACGGAAACCGGCGATTCCGGCGGCAGGTGCGTGGCCTGATTTTCCTGCTCATGTCTTTACCGATGTGGCAAATGAAATGACGGGCCCGATTGCGCACTCCCACGACGCCAACCTGACCGCACGGAGGATACAGCCATGAAACTTACACGACGTGATTTTATAAAAGCAGGCTTGGGCAGTTTTGCCTATCTCAGCGCTTCCGCCGCCGTGCCCACCTGGGTGGCCAAATCGGCCCACGGTCTCTCGCAAGGGCAATTTGATGACCGCATCCTGGTCATCGTTCAGATGGGCGGCGGCAACGATGGGCTCAACACGGTCATTCCCTATCAGGATGATCTCTATTATAACGCCCGCCCGGTCTTGGGGCAGCGTTCCGGTATTCATACTCTGGACGACTTGAATGCGCTCCATCCCAGCATGAACAACCTGAAGAACTGGTATGACGATGGGTATATGGCCCTGTTGCAAAATGTGGGCTATCCCAACCCCAACTTGTCCCACTTTCTTTCGACGGACTACCTGGAGTTTGGCGCTTCGCCCAATAGTGAGTTGCAGCCCGGTGATAAGGGCTGGGTCATGCGCTTCTTTGACAACGCGTGTGCCGGCGTTGCCCCCGAAGATATCCCGGCCCTGTCGATTCTGGCATTGAACACGAGTCAGTTGCCCGATGCGCTCAGTGGTAGCGAAAGCTACTTGCCGCCCCGCGTTAGTAATCTGGATGACTTCAGCGTGCGAACGGGCACGGACCTGCGGGCGAAGTACCTTTCCACCTTAAACCGTCTGACGGTGCCCAACAATGATTTGGATTACATCCAGCGGGTAGAGAATGTGGCGGAGGCAACCGTAGCCGAGTTTGAGGAGGCCAGTGAAACGGCTGATCTACGCGACTACCCCTCGGGCCGGCTGGGCGGTGGCCTGCGGAATATTTCGAAACTGATTCGTTCCGGGCGGGAGACAAAAGTCTACTATTGCAGCCAGGGAGGTTATGACAATCACGCGAACCAACGGGGAGAGCACGCCAGTCTTCTCGACAATCTGGACAACTCGCTCGACGCTTTTCTCAGTGATATGCGGGACTCCGGTAATCTGCACAAGGTGCTGGTGTTGACCTTTAGCGAGTTCGGGCGCCGCGTCAATGAGAACGGTAGTGCCGGCACCGATCACGGCGGGGCGAATTGCCTCATGGCCTTGGGCGGCGGTGTCAATGGCGGCATTTATGGCGGACAACCCGATTTGCGTGAAGACAGCCTGATCCGCGGGAACCTCTCGCACGCTGTCGACTTTCGCGCCATCTATTCCAATGTGATTGCCGATTGGTTTGGTGAAGACGCTTCGGCCGTGTTCGGAGCGGATTTTACCGACCCCATTTTCCAGATTCCTGCCGGGATGGCCATGGCACCCTTCGTCAACCTGAACCCCAGTGCGGTGGTAGGTGGTGAAGGAGAGGGTGAGGGAGAAGGCGAAGGTGAGGGCGAAGGTGAAGGCGGTGGTACCGGAGGTGGCGGCTCGGGGGGCGGTGGTACCGGCGGGGGAGGAACAAGTACCCCTGCGGGCTGCGCCATGCCCTGACAAAACGCGATTCCTTCTGAAGTGCAATCCAAGCCACCCGACTCCGGCCATGTGTTCCGGGAGTCGGGTGGCGCTTTTTTGCCAACCCGGCGTGACGCATCGCTCCCCTGCGATTCCAGGAAATTGCGGTCGGAGATTGACATGGACGGCCTTTGTATGCTATTAATAACCATTATCAATAAGGAATCTCTGTGAATTCGCCTGTACAACGTATGACACGACAGCGGATGGTAATACTGGAGCACTTGCGACAGATGCACTCCCATCCCACGGCGGATGAGCTCTATGATGCGGTACGTCAGGAGCTTCCCAGCGTCAGTCTGGGGACGATTTACCGCAATCTGGACGTGCTCACCCGGTCAGGGCAGGTGCATAAGTTGGAGATGTGTGGCGTTCAGGCCCGTTTTGATGCGGAATTGAGTCCTCACCATCACGTGCGCTGTCGGGATTGCGGTCGGGTAGATGATGTGCCCATGACGGCGGAATCCACGGTGACACTGCCGGTGGAAAGTAAGTCGGGATTCCAAATTGATGATTACCGCGTGGAGTTTGAAGGCCATTGCCCCGAATGCGCTGCGCAACATCGCGAAACTACTTCGGTCGGTTGATCGGAGTCACCCAATAGAAAGAAACGTCCCATGATTAGTCAGGCCATGCAAGATGCCTTCAACAAACAAATCAACGAAGAATTGTATAGCGCCTACCTGTATGCGGCCATGGCCAATTATTTTGAGGCCAGCAGCCTGAAGGGTTTTGCCCATTGGATGCGCCTTCAGTCTGAGGAAGAACTGGGACACACCCGCCGTATCGTTACGTTCATGAACGACCGGGGCGGCCGGGTCATTCTGGATGCCGTGGCTGCTCCCCAGGTCGATTGGGAGGCCCCCCTTGCGGCCTTCGAAGCGGCCTATACCCATGAATGCCACATCAGCGCCTGCATCAATGCCCTTTCAACCAAAGCGATGGAAGAAAAGGATCACGCGAGTCACGCCTTCCTGGAGTGGTTCGTCACGGAGCAGGTTGAGGAAGAAGCGAATGCCGATGAAATTGTCCAGCAACTGAAATTGATGGATGGTGCGCCCGGCGGTCTGTTCTTAATGGATCGGGAACTGGCGCAGCGTACCGGAGGTGGCGAAGCCACCGCCTGATAGCGATTACATAACTCGGTTTTCGTCGGGGGAAACCACGTCACAAGGCTGCCGTATCAATCGGTCGGGGGACCGCGTTGCCTTGTATCACCACACGATTACGCCCAAGCTGCATCTGTCGGCCCGGGCTATCTAATCACTGTACTTTTAATACACCCTAAACCCAAACTCGTAAGGAATTTTGAGCCCATGAGCGTACAAGTAACCCAACCCGCGCCAGACTTCACGGCCACCACGGTCATGCCTGACAACAGCTTCAATGAGAATTTCAAGCTCTCTGATCTCCAGGGAAAGTATGTGGTACTTTTCTTCTACCCCCTCGATTTCACCTTCGTATGTCCGTCGGAAATCATCGCCTTCGATAAGAAGCTGAGCGAATTCCAGAGCCGTAACTGCGAAGTCGTGGGTGTTTCCGTGGACTCCCACTTCTCCCACTGGGCGTGGAAGAACACCCCCGTTGAAAAGGGCGGCATTGGCAACATACAGTATCCCCTCGTGGCCGACCTGACCAAGAACATTTCCCGTGACTACGGTGTGTTGGTCGACGACGCGATTGCCCTGCGTGGCCTCTTCCTCATCGACAAGGAAGGTGTCGTACAGCATGCGCTCGTCAACAACCTGCCCCTCGGCCGGAACGTGGATGAAGCCATCCGCGTGCTCGACGCCCTGCAGTTTACCGAGCAGCACGGCGAAGTGTGCCCTGCCAACTGGAACAAAGGCGACGAAGCCATGAAGCCTTCCGCCGAAGGTGTGGCCGAGTACCTGTCCAAGCAGGCTTCCTGACCCCCAGATAATTAAATTAGACGCGCCGCACCCCGGCTTTTCGGAGTGCGGCGCGTTTTTTTCGTTTGCGGTCACCTGAAAGGCGAGAAGAAATCACCGCAGTTTATTGCGCCTGTCGGTATCGGGTCAACGCCGTCAACTTGTATACAAAACGTCAATGCTCTATGGTATGAATTCTCATTTTTTCGTTACCTATTCCTCTCCTACAAATGACAGTGGAAACCATGGATTCAGGACTTACCCTCACGGACTACATAATTCTGGCGGGGTTCTTTGCCGTCATGTTGGGCATCGGAATCGTCTACGCCCGAAAGATGAAGAACCTCTCCGACTTTTTTAGTGGTGGAGGCCAGGTGCCGTGGTGGCTTGCGGGGATTTCCCTCTACATGACCACCTTCAGCGCCTTTACCTTTGTGAGCTACTCGGCGTTGGCCTACCAGTACGGATTCGTCGCCGTATCCATCTGGTGGTTTTCCGTGCCGGGGTGCCTGCTGAGTGCTCGGTTTCTCGCATCCCGATGGCGGCGTGCCGCCACGACGAGCCCGGTGGAATACCTGGAGACCCGCTACAACTCGACCATTCGCCAGGGTTTCAGTTGGTTTGGTGTGCCCCTGATCGTGTTGGACGATGCGCTGAAACTTTTCGTTATCGGGGCGATGATTACGGTGAGCCTCGGCCTTGAAGGTACAGAAGCCAAAGCCTGGGCCATCGTCGGTTGCGGCACCATCATGTTGGCGTACACGCTTCTCGGTGGGCTTTGGGCGGTCATGATAACCGACTTCATTCAGTTTGTGGTGATGGCGGTGGCGGTGTTGGTGCTGGCACCCCTCGCGACGGCGAAGGCTGGCGGTATCATGACGGTGCTCGAGTCCCTTCCGGAGGGTTACGGTAGCGTGACCAACAGCGGCTACTCGTGGCCCTGGCTGCTTTCTTTTTCGGTGATTCTTGCCCTGACCTATGCCACAAAATGGCCTTATGTGCAGCGTTACTACGCCGCCCGAAGCGACAAAGATGCACGACGGGTGGGCTACACCGTGGCCGCCCTCACCCTCTTGGGCCCCCCGTTGTTGTTCTGGCCCGCCATCGCCGCAACCCAATTCCTGCCCGGCGTGGAAGATGCCAACACCATCTATCCCCTGGTCTGCCGCATGCTCTTGCCGGTGGGGCTCATGGGCGTCGTGATAGCCGCCATGTTTTCCGCCACCATGTCGATGCTCTCCAGCGACTACAACGCGCTGGCTTCCGTCATCACCAACGACATCATCAAGCGCATCTTCCTACCGGACGCCTCCGAGAAAGTATTGTTGCGGATTGCACGGGTGTCCACCCTGGTGGTGGGGGGATTGGCCATGGCCCTCGCGCTGGTCTTGGTCTACACGGATGATCTGGAAGATCTCGTGAAAATCATGGCGAAGCTCTTTTCCGTGCTCCTGCCGCCCGTGGCCTTGCCCATGGCCGCCGGACTACTGAGCCGTCATGTATCCGGGCGGGGTGCCGTTCTGGGCTTTTCCCTGGGGGCGACCATGGGTATTGGGGCCTATATCATCAGCTTTAACGAGTCCTTGGCATTTCTCGGGACCGTTCCCTGGCTGACGTGGATTTCACTGTTGCCCACGGCCTTTGGGTTGATTGTGGGTAGTAAGTTGATGCCGGATACGATCGAGAAGCAGGCTCGCGTAGACGAATTCCTGAGTGGCCTGGGGGATGGGGCACCATCCGTTCAACCGACGGCAAACATGCGGGATGGCTTTTATGCCATGCAGATTATCGGCATAACCTGTGCACTATTGGGAGCCCTGTTGGCGGTGGCCGTGTTGCTGACGGCGAGTCTCTCCGCTGGACTATTGTCTATTGGCGTAGGAATCACCCTGGCATTGGGTGGTCTGTGTGCCGTATTTATCGCCCGCACGCGAATCCGCGAAATAGAAGACAAAGGATAACATTTATGGAGTTTACCCAGTCTGAACAGTGGCACGCCCGTGCCTCCAAGGTCATCCCCGGTGGCGTGAATAGCGGTGTGCGTGCCATTACGCAACCGGTGCCCCGTCACTATACCCACGGGAAAGGATGTCGTCTGTGGGACGTGGATGGCAACGAGTTCATCGACTACAACTTGGGGCAAGGTCCCATGTTGCTGGGGCACACGCCGGAATGTGTCGTGGAGGCGGTCAAAGAGCAGGCGTCCCGCGGGATACTGTATGCCGGTCAATGCGAGGATGAGGTCGTCGCCGCCGAAATTATGGTGGCCAACATACCGTGCGCGGAGAAAGTGCGTTTCAGTTGCACGGGATCCGAAGCGGTCCACGCGGCCCTGCGCCTGGCCCGCAGTGCCACGGGTCGGGAAAAGATTCTGCGATTCGAAGGGCACTATCACGGCTGGCTCGACACCATAGCGTGGAATCCCCCCACGGCCGACACCGATCTGGGTCCCCGTAACAATCCCAAGCTGCGCCCCTCCTCGAACGGTCAATGCGCTGACTATGCAAAGAGCCTGGTAATCCGCCCCTGGAACGACCTGGAATTGCTGGAAGCGGAATTCGCTGCCCAAGGCGACGCCCTTGCGGCGGTCATTTGCGATCCCTTTGCCTGCGCCTCGGGGATTATTCCGGGAGAACAGGCCTATCTTGAGCGGTTGCGCGCTTTGTGCACCCAACATGGCGTGGTCCTGATTTTCGACGAGGTGATTACGGGGTTTCGCGTCGCACCGGGCGGGGCCCAGGAATACTATGGCGTCACACCCGACCTGG
>JAUIMA010000154.1 GCA_030432675.1 Candidatus Hydrogenedentota bacterium
CCCTTTGACCGTCACCGGGATGGGATCGTGCTTAGTGAAGGCGCATGCACCGTCGTGCTGGAGCGAGAAGACACGGCCCGGGCCCGAGGCGCTCAGATTCTCGGGGTCATCGCAGGCTGTGGCTCGGCGGCCGAAGGCACCAATCCGCTCATCCTTGATCGGGAAGGCAAGTCCCTGGCAGACGCGATCGAGCGCACCCTCCGCAGCTCCGGTGTATCGACCCGTGAAATAGACTGTATCCAGGCCCACGGGGTCTCTCTCGACATGTATGACCGGTGTGAAACCAACGCCTATAAGCGGGTCTTCGGCAACGAGGCTTACCGCATTCCTATCAGCGCGGTAAAGTCGATGATAGGCCAATCCTACTCAGCAGGTGGCCTTCTCGGATTCGCCGCAGCATTGCTCTCACTCAATCGGGATATTATCTCCCCCACCTTGAACCTGGATGACCCCGATCCCTTGTGCGATCTTGATTTTGTGCCCAAGCAGGCCCGGCTGAACGATGTCGGTGCCGCCCTGGTCGTGGCTATCAGCTTTGGCGGCACCCACAGCGCAACGATTGTCCGGAGAGCCGCCTGACTGTGTGGGATACGAACTACATAGGCACCTCAATCCTGCTGGTCATGGCCACCATTTCCAGTTGCATGCTCGGTGGCATCGTATACTTTCGAAATCCCGAGCGTGTTACCCATAAGACCTTCGCCCTTCTCACACTGAATCTCGCATTGTGGGCCTTCGGCGTGTTGCTTATCATCCACTCCCACACCTACGACAGTGCCCGTCTCTGGATCATGGCCACCTTCGGCGTTGCGACCTTTCTGCCCGTATCCTTCTATCAATTTATCGGCTATTTCCCCGATCAGACCTTTAAGGGGATGCGCTGGTACCTCTATCTGATCTTCGGCTCGGCCCTGATTCTCACCGGCCTGGTCAACACGGATTGGTATATCCTCGACCTTCAGGTCAGCCCCTTTGACCCACCGAGTGTGGTCTATGGCCCAGTCTTCAAAGCCTATACCCTGATCATTGTATCCACACTGATTCTCATGTCGGCCAACCTCATCCGCAAACTCCGTCGCGCAGAGGGTATCGAACGCCGTCAGCTGGAACATGTCCTGGGCTCAATATTAGGCGGTATCGGATTCGCGATCGCCACCAACGTCATCGCTCCCTTCTTCGGCGTTGGTGATATGGAACTCTACGGGCCATGCTTCCTCGTACTCATGATGGCGGGCCTGGCCTATTCGATGGTCCGGTATCATTTGCTCGACATCAGGTTCATCGTATCCCGCACGACCACCTACGCCATTGTGACTGCTGCGGTCTTCATCCTCTTTTCCTCCGTAGTGACCCTGGTAAATATCGGTCACCGCGTTTTTCGGACTCCCGACAGTCCCGCCTATGAGTTCCTGGCCATTGCCGTCACCTCGCTGGTGGTCGCCATTATCATTCAGCCCCTACGGGAACGCGCCCAGCTCGTTATTGATCGCGTGATTCGCCTCCGTCGCTATGACACCGAAGCCCTGACCCAGCGTGTCAGTCGTCTCGCCAGTCAGTTCGTCCAGCTGGACGACATCATGGAACGGGTCTTCCTCGATTTTCGTCAGACCATGGGCGTCACCGGATTACGCGTGCTCCTTGCCAATCACCAGGCCGATGGTAATCTGGAAGCCGCTTTCAGCACACCACGCGACAGCGACGCCCTTTCACGGAACTCCAGTTTCGTGCTGGAATATATTCGGAAGAATACCGAGCCCCTCATTCTGGACGAACTGACCCATGAGCGTTTAGCCCCCAATCGAAATCGACTCATTAGACATATGAAGAGTCTGAACGCGCAGGTCCTCATTCCGCTGGTTACCAATTCGGGTGTCCTGGGGATGATCATCCTCCGGAAGAAAGAAAACGGTGATATTTATACCAAGGACGACAGACGGGTCTTCGCTACCGTCGCCGCTCCCCTTGCCGCCGCCATTGAAAACGCACGCCTCTATGGCCGCCTGGAAGAACTGAACGTACACCTCGAACTCATCCTCCGCAACATGCGGGGTACCG
This sequence comes from Candidatus Hydrogenedentota bacterium, assembly GCA_030432675.1. GTDB lineage: Bacteria > Hydrogenedentota > Hydrogenedentia > Hydrogenedentales > JAEUWI01 > JAEUWI01. Next base: position 2,056 of record JAUIMA010000154.1, read on the forward strand.
TCATCGCCGTCGATACCAAGGGCGTCATCACGACCATCAACCAGGAAGGACGAACGCTCTTCTCTGATATCGCGCCGGGTATGTCGCTCGGTGTACTCGACCCCAAGGTCGCCCACCTCCTCCAAATGACACTGGATAACCGCCGTGGTATCCTGGATGTGGAAACCACGATTTCTGGTGGAAAAACGGACGAGATTCCGGTAGCCATGTCTACATCCTGTCTGGAGACGCCCGAGCAGAGCACCTTGGGTGCCATGGTGCTCATCCATGACATGACGCAGATCAAGCGGCTGGAAGGCAACGTGCAGCGGGCGGATCGACTTACCTCCATCGGTACGATGGCGGCTGGTATGGCCCACGAAATTAAGAACCCGCTCCAGTCCATTAAGACGTTCACTCAGTTGCTCCTCGACCGCTACGACGATGCCGATTTCCGCATGACTTTCGCCGAGGTGGTTCCCCCGGAAGTCGATCGTATCGACAACATCGTCACCCGACTGCTCCACTTCGCGCGTCCCCAACCGGTATCCTTCAATTTACACGACGTGCGCCAGATTATTCGTGAAGTATTCGCCCTCGTCGAAAACGAAATGCGAAAAGAAAGCATTGAAGTACGCCTCAACCTGCCCGAAGAACGGGTAGGAATCATGGCCGATGACCAACAATTACACCAGGTCTTCCTCAATCTGGTACTCAATGCCATAGAATCCATGCGGGAAACGACCTCCAACTTCATCGAAGTCCAAATCCAGACGGGTCTGGCCCATCTTCAGCAGCCCGGAATTCAGGTGCGGCACGACGTACCCTGTGTCAAAGTAGTCATATCGGACTCGGGTTGTGGTATCTCCCGCGAAAATCTGAAGCAGCTCTTTACCCCCTTCTTTACCACGAAGGCCGATGGCAGCGGGCTGGGACTCTCCGTTGTACATGGCATCGTTACCGAACATCGCGGCATTATAGACGTCGACAGCAATCCCGGAGTCGGGTCCGCCTTCACGGTGACCTTTCCGCTGGCCGGCAATACGGAATCCAAGGAAAGGGTCGGCATATGAATGTTATTCTCGTCATCGCGGAAACCGCGGCCGTCTGGGAATCACTCCGGGCGGCGCTGCCAGACGGGGATCTGGTGCTGCACGAACGGGATGTGACTACCGCCCGGCGTAGAATCACCACCGTCGCGGTGGATGCCATCCTGCTCGACGAAAGCAGCTCAAAAAGCGAAGATTTCGTTGAAACTGTCAAAGACATGGCACCGGGCATCCCCCTCGCGGTCCTTTCGGGGCGGGAAGACCTCCTCACGCAAGCCGCCTTGACCCGGGCTGGCGCAAACGCGATCGTCACGAAGCCCTTTTCCTGCGAGACCCTTCATGAGGCCATGGACTCCCTGTTGCATACGACCGTGCTGGCCGATGAGCCCCCGCGCCTTCCCGACGTTTCGCCTGCCCCGCCGCTCAGTCTGATTCAGCACCAAATGGCCCTGCGCTGGATAAGTCGCCTGGCCAATTGCCGGGGTGACAGCGAACGGCTGGCCCGCCGCCTCATCGAAGGCACTCCCGATATCTTTGACACCGTACGCTGCACCCTGCTGCTGGAACGGCGCGGCACGGTTCACGTGGCCGCCGCCCATGGCATGCCCGAGCACATTACCGAACAACTTCAGTTGTCTTTTGAGCATGGACTCATGCACTGGTTTGACAGCCATGCGTGCCTTTTCGACAGCTTCGCCATTCGGTCGGCACCAGAGGCAACTAAGGAACTTCGGGTCTTGCGCGGCGTACTCGCGGCCCCATTGATGGACAAGGGGCTGGTATTCGGCGCACTCGTATTGGGTGAAAAAGCCTCGGGCATGCAATACAGCCAGGAGGAACGGGAACTTCTGACCCTCTTCGCCCGCTCGGTTGAAATTCTCTTCGAGCGGACCGACGACCGCTACTCACCCAATACGCCCCAACTCCCATCCCAGCAGGTATTGAACAGCCTTCCGATGGGACTCATCACCGTGTCGGCGGACCGCAAGGTCACCCTCCTTAATCACAATGCGGAGACCATCCTTTCGGTTACACGACAAGATGCCGTGGGCTCCAGTGTGCAAAAGCTGGGCTCAGCCTTCGCCGACGTCGTGCTCCGCTCCATCGCCGACGGCTCGGTGCGCAACAACGAAGTGATCCGGGAACCGCGCTCCAACGTCAATTTGAGTATCAACGTCTCCCCCGACGACGATGGCGGCGCGATCGTGAGTTTCCTGCCCCAGCCAGAAGAGGGCATCAAGCATGAGGAGCTGGCCTACAGCCCCTTCTGGGAGTATCTTTCCACCCGGGTTGCCCAGGAAATTAAGAACCCTATGGTGGCCATCAATACCTTCGCCCAGTTGTTACCCCGCAAGTATGAATCAGAAGAGTTTCGGGATGCCTTCAGCCGCGTGGTCCAGCAGGAGGTCGAGCGCATCAACCGCGTCGTCGAAACCCTCTTTGAGTTCGCGCGAAACCCGAAATTACGCCTCCAGCATTGTGATTTGAACGAAACTGTTCGGACCGTCCTCACGTCCTTTCAACAGGAGCTGGACAAGCATTCTATCAAGTTGGCGCAGAATTATGACCCTCAGGTGACGGAAACGGATATGGATCCCGTTTTTTTCTCACAAGCGTTGCACAATATTGTACAAAACTCTATCGAAGCCATGCCGACGGGTGGTACCATACAGGTGAGCACCTGTAAACAGGCCGATAAAGTCGAAATTCGGGTTTCGGATTCCGGGCCCGGTATATCACAAGAAGACTCAGATCTGGTTTTTCTACCTTTTTACAGTACCAAAGAGCAAGGCATGGGATTGGGGCTGACAATTGCCAATCGCATTCTCCATCAACACCAGGGCGTATTACGCTGGGTGTCCGATGATAAAAATGGCAACTATTTTGCCCTGGAGATTCCAACCTCGGAGTTAAGTCATGCAGACCATCCTGGCAATTGACGACGAAATCAGCATCCGTGAGTCTTACCGCATTATTCTCGGTGATACCTACCGGGTCTATCTGGCCGAAAGTGGCGAGGAAGGGCTCAAACTCCTTCAGGAGAAGCATGTCGACCTCATCTTGCTCGACCTGAGCATGCCCAAAATGGGCGGGATGGCCTTTCTCGAGGAGTTGGAGAAACGCGGTGAGCTGGTGCCCGTGCTAATTGTCACGGGGTCCAACACGGTGGACATTGCCGTAAAGGCCATGAAAAAGGGTGCGAGGGAATTCGTCATTAAACCCTTTGATGTGGATGATCTGCTCCTGCTCGTGGAGCGGACCCTGGAGGAGCTCCGGGAAAAGCGGGAGCTCAGCACCCTCCGGGAACAAGGCGTCGCGGGATTTGAAAATATCATCGGCGATGCACCTGCCCTTCGGGAAGCCATCGCAGGTGCCCGACAGGCGATGGAGGTAGACTCGACCGTGTTGGTCACGGGCGAAACCGGTACGGGTAAAGACGTGTTGGCACGGGCCATCCATTTTGGTGGCACGCGCAAGAGTAATCCCTTCGTCCCCCTTTCCTGCTGCGCCATCCCCGCCAACCTCGTTGAAAGTGAACTCTTCGGCCTGACCAAGGGTGCCTTTACCGGTGCCACAGAAAGCCGCGTCGGAAAAATGCAGGTCGCCGATGGTGGCTCGCTTTTTCTGGATGAAATTGGGGAAATGCCCATCGAAGCCCAGGGCAAGTTGCTCCGGGTCTTACAGGAAGGCACGTTCTATGCCGTGGGTGGCAACCGGGAAATTGAAGTGGACGTGCGTTTTATTTGCGCGACCAACCGTCCCTTCGACAAGGCCATCGAGGAAGGTCTGTTTCGGCAAGATCTCTTCTACCGCATTAACGTATTGCCCATCACCATGCCTCCCCTCCGAAAGCGCCGGGAAGACATACCCAAATTGATTGCGCACTTCGTGGCCAAACATGGTCCCCGGGTCAACTCGCGTGTCAAAGATTTTGAGCCCCGGGCCCTCTCCCGCCTCATGTCGTGCCAATGGCCGGGCAACGTCCGGGAATTGGAAAACACGGTTGAGCGTATCCTCGTCTGTAATCGTAGCGAAACGGTGATCAAGGCCGAATTCCTGAATGGCATCGTAGCCAGCGATGGCTCCACCGACGTGAACGCCCTGGAAGATTTCTCCGGACTGCCCCTGCAGGAGGCCACCCAGCGACTGGAGCGCCATCTGATCAAGCAGGCGCTGGAGCGCTGCGAATATGTCCAGAGTCAGGCCGCGGAGTCCCTTGGAACGACCCGACGAATCCTCAAGTACAAAATGGATCAACTCGGCATCACCGATCCCGCCGACAAGCAATCCATCGCCAGCTAGGTTTCCCGCAGGACCAACCTCGACGGCATCGGTAACTCCTTGACCATGCTGACAGGCACCCCGTGGTATCCATCTGCTATGATACGGCCTGTGCATTCCCCCATCTTGATGTCCCTACCGTTTTGAGGCGCCGGGCACGTCACATTCATTAAATCCCTGAAAACTAAGGAGAAGTGTGTTATGAGTATCACCGTCGTCGGATCCGTTGGTCTGGACACCGTGGAAACGCCCTCGGGCAAGAATGAAGAGGGCCTCGGCGGTGCAGCGGTCTACTTCAGTCTGGCAGCGGCCAACCTTACGCAAGTGAATCTGGTTGCCATCGTCGGTGACGATTTCCCCGAAGCCCACGTGGCGCTCCTCGAGTCCAAGAACATTAATCTCGATGGCCTGGAAAAGGCCGAGGGAAAAACTTTTCGCTGGACGGGAAAGTACCACGACGATGTAAACGAACGGGATACGCTCGATACACAACTCAACGTTTTCGCCGACTTCCACCCGAAGGTCCCGGAGGCCGCCCGCACAGCCCCCTATCTCTTTCTGGGAAACATCCACCCGTCGCTGCAGCTCGAAGTGCTCGACCAGGCGAAGTCGGGCTTTGTCGGCCTGGACACGATGAATCTCTGGATTGATATCACCCTCGACGATCTCAAGGCTGTCTTGAAGCGGGTGAACTGTCTCATCATTAATGACGGCGAGGCCAAACAGCTCACGGGCCAACTGAACCTCCGCGATGCGGCCACCGATATCCAGGCGATGGGCCCGGATATCGTGGTCATCAAGAAAGGCGAACATGGCTGTATGCTCTTTGGAGCCGATGGCGAGATTTTTGCCATCCCGGCCTTTCCGCTGGAAGAGGTGAAAGACCCCACCGGTGCGGGCGACAGTTTCGCCGGGGGCTTTATGGGCTATATCGCCACCCAGGACGCCACAGACTTTGACACCCTGCGCCAGGCAGTGGTCTATGGCAGCGCCATGGCTTCCTTCACCTGTGAGGCCTTTGGACCCGACGCCCTCGCGACGGTGGACAAAGGGAAGTTGGAAACGCGCTATACGGCGTTCCGCCAATTGACCAACTTCTAACCCCTCTCCTGAAAACAGCGGGCCCGGCAACGCTCCGAAGGCGTGCCGGGCCCGTTTTTAATCTAAGAGGCTAACGACGGTACTCAGGGCGTACCCGAGGTGCTCGGCTCGGCTGCCAGACTGCGTTTAAGGGCCTCCAGGAAGTGCATCGCGATGGCCGTTTCGCCCGCCTTGTTGGGATGGACGCCGTCGGGCTTCAGGTGCTGCGTATCTCCGGAAATCAGTTGATTCATATCGACCAGGGCGACCTCCTGCTCCGTGGCGACCCCGATAGTGGCGGCACGATATCGGGCCAGAATGGCCTCAAGCCCACCTTCGGGCTCATAGAACTCCTTGGGGTGCCGGGTGTAGTATGGCGCGTCCATAATGGGCAACAAGGTGCCCAGGATGGGCGTAGCGCCCCGTTCCCGGCACAAGGCGACCATCTCCTCCAGATCCTCCGAAAAACGCTTCAGCGGAGTTCGGTACTTCCCGGCGGCCCGCAAGACACTGTCATTGGTCCCAAACATAATCAGCACGATGTCGGGTGACTTCTCCAACACGTCCTTTTCCATACGGGCCAGCCCGGCACCGGTCGTATTGCCCCCCACGCCCGCATTGATGACTTCCAATTCGGGAGCACGCTCAGCGAGGATGTCCGGGTAGTTGGCGGCCGTAATGCTGTCTCCAAAACAGACTACACGGACCCGGACATCTTCCCGGTCAGTCTGTGGGGATTCGGCCCCTTGGGCTACCCCACCCAGAAAGGACACGCATACAAGTGCCGCAAACAGGTTGCCGGCCACTACACGGGACGAAAAACACATACAACAATCCTTCTTCGGTCTATTTGACTCCCAACATGGGCTCGTATATTCTTCTTTTCACGGTTCCGAATGCAAAATTACCGACGGAGATACCACGGAGCGAGAGACGCTCGCCATAAAGCCGCTGGCATTTCCCGCCCCCCCCTGAATCTGGAGTTCTCTCATGAAGCGCGCCTTGGTTAAAATATCTCTGCTCTTTCTCTTGATCGTGACGCCCGGCGTCCTCGTGGCACAGGAGGGCGACGCCGCACCTACGGCGGAACCGACCGTAACCGAAGCCGATACCGCCGTTGCGACGGACCCATCGCCGGCGGAGCCTACGCCCCCCGCCGAAGCCACGCCCGCTCCTACGCGTATCGCCATTCTCCCCTTTCAAAGTCGGCCCAAGATCGACACCCGCGTGGCCGCTGCCATGGTGCGTGAGTTGACGGATGCCCTGAGCGCCACGGGCCGTTTCGAGTTGTTGGAACGGAGCACGATGGCCGACGTTGCCAGCGCATTGGACTATACCCGCAAGGGCGTTCTCAAGCCGGAGTCCGCCGCCGCGTGGGGCGCACCGCATCAATTGGATTACGTCATTGCGGGTGAAGTGCTCGCTGCCGGCAAGGGGCTGGGCGGTATGGGCATCGGGGGCGTGCGCATCAGCTCCAAGGCCATTTCACTGGCCGTCGACATCCAGCTCATTGCCTGCCCCACCGCAGAAACACCGGTCTCCGACACCTTCAAAGAGGAAAAAACTGGCCTTGGCCTGGCGGTGGGCTCGGTAGATTTTGATCCGGAAAGTCGCCGGGGCAGTGAGATGGTGCAGGTCGTGCTCGGGCACATTCTGCGCGAAGTACTCTCGGCCATTGAGCCCCCGATGGTTCTTTCTGTCGCGAGCGGTGGCGAGGTCGTTACGCTCGATGGTGGAACGATGGTATTCGCACCGGAGCAGCGCTGGGAGCTCTTCAAGCCGGTGTCGAAATCCGACGAAGGTCAAAACTCCAAGCCCGACAAGGTCGGCGCGGTGCGCATCGTTACCGTAGACGAATCCACCGCGACGGCTACGGTGGTCGATGGCTCGGCCACCGTCGGCGACATCGTCCGTTTTGATAAAATGGGCAAGAAGAAAAAGAAGTAGTAACGCGGCAACCCGTGGTGGCTCCTGCGACAGTCGATACCCATCGACGGTCGCACGTGCTACCGGGGTACACCACCCGACCGAGGCCAATAAGCACGGCCCAATAAAGGACAGAGTAGCAATGAAGACACCTACACGCAGAGATTTCCTGAAAACGGCCACGCTGAGCGCTGCAGCCGTTTCCATGAGTGCGGCGAGTTACGCCCGCGTCAAAGGCGCTAATGAGCGTATCGCCCTCGGGCTCGTGGGCTGTGGTCGCCGGGGCATTGGGGCCCACATGGCCGGCGTTCATAACCATGACAAAGATGAGAATGTGGAATTTGTGGCGGTGTGCGACCCGTGGAAAGCCTCGCGCGACAAAGCCGCTGCCCGGGTCAAAGACTGGTATGGACTGGATGCGAAGCACTATGTGTCCCATGAGGACCTGATAGCCGATGAGAACGTGGATGCTGTGATGATCGCCTCGTGCGACCACCAGCACACGACCCAGTTGGAAGCCGTGGCCAAGGCGGGAAAAGACACCTATTGCGAAAAGCCGCTGGCCAATGATTTTGGAAAACTGCAGCGGGCTGTGAAGGCCGTCGAAGAGAGCGGAATCGTCTGCCAGATTGGCACCCAGCTCCGTAGCTACCCCAGCTTTGGCGGGGCCAAAGCCGTCGTCGAATCGGGTGTTCTGGGCGACATTCACCGTATCGAACAGGTACGCAATGGTGCCACGCCCTACTGGCTCGACCGTATCGGCGAAGCCAAGCCGGAAGACGTGGCGTGGGATGTGTTCCTCATGGATGCCCCGAAAATTGCCTTTAATCCCGTCATGTTTACCGCCTGGATGGGCTATATGGACTACTCCCACGGACCTGTGCCCCAGTTGGGTGTGCACTTCCTCGACCTCGTGCACTACATCACCGGGGCCAAGCGACCGAGTAGTGCCACGTGCCAGGGAGGGCTGCTCACCTGGAATGAAGAGCATAAGTTCACGGCACCCGACCAGGTCTCAGCCCAATATCTCTACCCCGAAGGGTTCATGGTCTCCTATACCTCCAATTTTGGTAACGCAGACGGAAACACCTTCAAGATCTACGGCACGAAGGGCACGATGGACTTGAGCGATTGGAACAACCCGACCATCAGTGCAGCAGGTGCGCGGAAGGGCGAAGGCCTGGACGCCGGGGATGGCGCTGTCGCTCCGGTTGCCCGACCCAACCACATGCTGAACTTCCTCCAGTGTCTGCGTAACCGGGAAACGCCCCATGCCCCGATCCAGGCCGGCTATGATCACTCGGTCGCCTCCATCATGGCAACGCAGGCCCTGGCCCGGAAACGGACCCAGGTTTATGATGAAGCGACGAAGGTGATTAAAGACGCCTGAGTCGTAGAAGCCCGTCGATAGTATCCATGATTTAGACGCCACCCAAAGCGATTGGGTGGCGTTTTTTGGATTACCCTTGAAAAAGCGTTCTGCTCCCCCGCTCAAGTGGCTCATAGCCAAAAGGCCGCCACCATCGTGCCACGCGATGGCGAGCCTTGCGAGGTTTCGTGTGCTTGGAGCGGGATTGGCTACGGGCCATAGGGGAGGATGCTACGCGGGCGTCTCGCTATCCAAGACGTTCTGACGCCCTCGATTAGTCTATCCTGGGAAGGAAAGTACGCTGCTCCTCCACGCACACGAAACCTCGTTTTACTCGGCATCGCGTGGCACGGGGACTTTTCCCATTCAGAAGTGATTCCACCTGGCATACAACACCCCCCCTACCCCGCACCCGTAAACACCGCGAACGGCGGTCGCCTCTCGCGGTGTGTAAGGGTGGCACCCTTGGCGTCGTGCGAAGAGATGTAGCCACGGAGAATGGTACCCATATTCCCCGTGCCACGCGATGGCGAGCCCTGCGAGGTTTCGTGTGCATGGAGCGGGATTGGCTACGGGCCATAGGGGAGGATGCTACGCGGGCGTCCCGCTATCCAAGACGTTCGGACGCCCTCGATTAGTCTATCCTGGGGAGGAAAGTACGCTGCTCCTCCACGCACACGAAACCTCGTTTTACTCGGCATCGCGTGGCACGAGGCCTTTTCCCATTCAGAAGTAAATTCGACCTGGCATACAACACCCCCCTACCCCGCACCCGTAAACACCGCGACCGGCGGTCGCCTCT
>JAUIMA010000155.1 GCA_030432675.1 Candidatus Hydrogenedentota bacterium
GGCAATCCAATCTCAACGCTTCGGGAAGGGTTAAGTGCTCTCCGCATTTGATGGATCGGAGAGCACATCCTGATATTCCAGCGAGATTTGTTCGAAGGTTTTTTCCAGCGCGAGAAAAGCGTCCACGATCTCCGGGTCGAAGTGTTCGCCACTCTCTTCCTGAATGAGGGATACCACGCGCTCATGGGGCCAGGCTTCCTTGTAGGGACGTCGGGTCCGGAGAGCGTCGTAGACGTCTACCAGGGCAATGATTCGGGCGCTCAGAGGGATCTCCTTCCCGGAGATTCCCTGGGGATAGCCTTTCCCATTGAATTTCTCGTGGTGGGAATAGGCGATTTCAGCGGCCATTTCCAAGGTGGGGCGACCACACAGGATCTCGTAACCGATGGTGGCGTGGGTCTTGATAATATCGAATTCTTCCGCAGTGAGTTTTCGCGGAGCCAGCAGGACATTGTCTGGAATACCCACCTTGCCAATATCGTGAAGGGGCGCAAAGGTTTGAATGTCCGAGACGAATTTAGTGGAGAGCCGCAACTGTCGGGCGAGTAGGGCGCTATACTCGCTCACCCGGCGCAGGTGCATCCCGGTTTCATTGTCCCGTTTTTCTGCCAGGTCGGCCAATGCACGATAGCATTCCAACCGGATTCGGTGTTCTTCCTCGGTGCGTTCGGTCACATCTACAGGCATGCCGATGTGGGCCAGGGGTGGTCCATTGTTGCCGCGAATCGCACTGATAAACAGCTCGATAGACCGTACGTCACCACGTTTGGTCTGATGGAGTACATTGCCGCGCCAAAACCCCCGCTCGGGGTCGTTGATACTATCATGAATATCCCGAAACCGACGTCCACACTCATCCTCATCGATGCCGTGATCAAGGAACGTTTCCATCGAAGGGTTCAGTCGCGAGTAATTCATCCCGACGAGTTCGTCGGAATCATAGCCGTAAGTTCTTTGGAAGGCGGAGTTCGCATGTAAAATATCGCCGCTGGGGTTGGAGATAAAAATCCCCTGAACAGAATGGTGGAAGGCCTGGAGGAAGATTTCCCGCTCATTGGCGAGGGCTTCCATCTGTTCTCCATAGCTGCGTGCCCTGTTTTCAAGCTCAATGGTTCTAGCGCCCACGCTGAGACGGCTTTGGAGCTCCCGGGGCTCAAAGGGTTTCGAGAGAAAGTCATCGGCACCGGCGTCAAGGCCCTCTACGACGTCCTGCTTGTCATTGCGCCCTGTCAAGAGGATGACATAGACAAACGGAGCGTCGGTGCGATTCTTCAGGCGCTTGCAGAGTTCCACACCCGTCAGGCCGGGCATTACCCAATCCAGGACGGCGATTCGGGGGGCATCGGGCTCCTGTAGGAGGGTCCAGGCTTCCAGCCCATCTGATACGCTGACTACTTCGTGTTGGAATTCATTGAGGGCATCTTCCAGGAGGAAACGAGACATGGGCTCGTCGTCTGCCACCAATACTCTTGCCATGATTCCCCGTTTCAACTCATCCGCGCGCGAAGTAGCTCGAAGTGTATGATTCCCGTAGTTTGACCGTTCGTTAAAGGATAGCATACCGACCTCACACGGTGACAGTCTAAGGCGGGGACATCTACAGTCCGGCTGGCATCACCCATGAGTCTCAGATGACGGTGCTTTCCCGGACAGCGCCGCGCGCAGCGTATCACACAAGGTTGCAGTGGCCTCTTCAATCGCGGGTAAGAACGCGATGGCGTCGTCGATGTTTCCGGCACGAGCGGTTTTTTCAGCTTCCAGGGCAAGGTTTTTTAGTTGACCGGCACCCAGATAGGCGGCCTGTCCTTTCAACGTATGGAATCCCCGTTCGATGGCATCTGCGTCGACCGATGCAATGGCTTCCTTCAGGGCGTCCCGTTGAGCGGGTAGATCGTTCAGGGCGAGGGTCATCAGGGTGAGGAGAGACGCTTCGCGCCCTCCGCAGAAACCCAGCGCGATTTCACGGCTGAAAACGGGTTCTATTTCCTCATTGGCTCCATGGGAGGCCTGATCGGAAGCCGGTGACGGCAGGATGTAGTTGCCTGTGAGAATCGCCTCCAGGGTATCCAGATCGCGGGTGCCCACAAGGGTCGGAACCTCTGCAGACTCGTCGATGGGTTGCCGTTCGCACCATCGCACGAGATGGGTGTTCTTGTAGCGTTTTTCTGACTGCAAGAATTCGATGAGGGCAGTCGCATCAATATCGGTGACCCCTTCGTGAAAAAGGACACACTGGGGGAGTCGGCTGCCAATCTGGATGCAGGCAGCGACTGCTGTGGAGGCAGGGTGAATGGACGCGTTGGGCCAACGCACCTCGACGGCCGCCATTATTTCGGTTAGCGCTGGCTCCTCATACGCGACGATCAGGAAGCTCTCGATGCGGGTGCCCCGCACGGCATGATCACCGAGGTGTTGTGCGAGTACTTCGCGCAGGATATCCACATCGATCGGTTTGGGCACGTAGCTGTCCATCCCCGCATCAAGGCACCGTTCCCGGTCGCCGCTCATCGCATTGGCCGTCATTGCGACGATAGGAACCCGGCCATTGCCCTCTATCTTCCGTATTTCGCGGGTTGCCGTAAATCCATCCATAACAGGCATCTGGACATCCATCAAAATGATGTCGAACTTCCGTGCCCTGACGGCCTCAACGGCCTGGAGGCCATCTTCGGCGATGGCCGCGTCGAGGCCCATGCGATTGAGTATGCCCAAGGCTACAGTTTGATTCACCAGATTGTCTTCTACCAGGAGGATCTCGTGGTGCTTCCGCCCTTCGGCAGCGAGGGATGAATGCGCTGCGGTTGCCTTCTCGGGCCCATCGTCGCGGCGGGTCCCGGTCACTTCACCCTGTAACTGGGTCACAACTGCATCAAGGAGTCGGGATGGCGTAATATAGCTTCCGACATACTGGTCGATGCCCGCCTCCGAGTATGCACGGGTATCGCAATTGCGGGTAGGGCTTCCGATGGCAATCAGTTGGAGGGTGGCGAGATTGGTGAAGGCGCGGACGTCCCGCGCAAATTGCAGCGGGTCGATCGCCGGTGAGGCCGCATTTATGAGTAGTAGCTGGTACCCCTCCTGATCGGTCGCATCAAGCTGTAGCGCTGCTATGGCCTCGTCCGCCTCGGTGAAGATGTCGACTTCGAAGCCCCATGCGGTCAGGTTTTCCGTATAGGCATGCGACGTTACGGCATCGTCATCGTATAGGAGCACCCGTCTGCCCTGGGCGGAGAAGCCGATATCTTCAGAATCAGTCGATGGAGCCCGGTCGAGGCACAGGGAAAAGGTGACGGTTGTGCCCTGCCCATAATCGCTCTCAATTCTAATGGTGCCGTCCATCATCTCCACCAGCCGCCGGGTAATCGCCAATCCGAGTCCGGTGCCACCATACTTGCGGGTCATTGAGGCATCGGCCTGGGTGAAATTCTCGAAAATGCTATGGACTTTATCGGCAGGGATGCCAATACCCGTGTCTTCAACAGAGAAGTTAAATTGGAGGGACGCACGAGCGCGTTGGGTATGGGTCACCCGCACGAGGATCCGTCCACTCGGGGTGAACTTGACAGCGTTCCCGAGGATATTCGTGAGAATTTGACGCACCCGCCCAGGGTCACCCATCACCTGGGTGGGGGCGCTGGCATCAAAATGAGTGAAGAGATCGACCCCTTTGTTTGCGGCAGACACGGAAAGTAGTTCGCTGGTGCTATGGACGATATCGTCGAGCTTGAAGGGCCGAGATTCCAGGTCGAATTTGCCGGCTTCTATCTTGGAGAAGTCCAAAATGTCGTTAACGATGGCGGCCAGCGAGTTGGCCGATTGAACCACCACACCCACTTGTTCGCGTTGTTCATTCGTCAATTCCGATGCGGAAAGGAGCCCCATCATGCCGACGATGCCATTGAGTGGGGTGCGTAGTTCATGACTCATGTTCGCCAGGAAGTCGCCCTTGGCCCGGGAGGCTGCTTCGGCACCCTCCAATGCTATCTGGAGGGCTTCTGTGCGTGCCTGGACACGCTCTTCCAACTGCTCATTGGCCTCTCGGAGGGCGTCATCCTGGTCTTCAATTTGCCGCAACATCTCGTTGAATTGTTCAGATAGCAGGCCTAGTTCATCATCGGCATGCCGAGTCGCGCGAATCGAATAATCCTTATTCTCGGAGATGCGCTTCGCCGTCGATGCCAACTCGAGGATGGGTGTGGAAATCAGTCTCTGGAGGCGTATGGAGAGAAGGAGCGCAAGGAGGGCAATGCCGAACAAGACTGCGCCTCCCACCAGTGCGTTACGCCGCGCCCACGCTTCAAAATCATTCAAATCACTGATCAGGTGGACCATGCCGATGCGTTTTCCGTCCTGAAGGATGTATTCGGAAATGAAGAGTTTGTCGCCGATGAATTGAGCGCCCTGCTCGGGCGTTAGTGTTTGAAATAGCTCGATATTCGCGTCTTTACGCAGGTAGGTGGCGAAGAGGGGGGAGGTCTCGGTCGAAATGGCAGCGGCTATAATGTTTTCATTGATGCGGAGGGCACGGAGTCCCTCGGTAGCGTCTTCCGGATCGTCAAATTCGATGGCGGCGGCGCTGTTGTAGCCAATGAAGCGGGCGTCGGCCATCAGCCCGGTCGTCATAGCATCCCGGTACTCCATTCTCCCATAGAGAAACGCCATTCCGGCCGCGATCAGCAACGAAACACTGTTGGTGAGGGTGATAATGAGTATCAGTTTGGTCCGAATGTTCCACATGTATTCGGCGCACTCCTGTGGGTGGATGAGGCGAGATAGCTATTTGTATACCTTGTGGGAAACTTTCAAGAGTCGGGAACTGATTTTGAGGTCATGTTTCTTCGCGGTCTTCGTGCTGATTTCGAAGCGGACCTTGGAATCGACGAGCAGAAAGTTGATGATGCCCCCCATCTCCGTAAATGCTTGCTGCTCTCCCACCGTGAGTACCGGTAGCTTGGCGAGTTGGGAAAGGGTGGCGCGGTGTTCGGTCTCGTTCTTGACAAAAAAGAGTAGGTGGCATGTTTTCAGATCGGCGATATCGTCGCTCTGTTGTATGGTTATCTTGCGCTGGTCAGGCGCGGTTGCGGCGATTAACTCTGCCAGTGCCTCGCCAAAGGGATTTCCGCCCAGAAGCCCAAGACGGAAGGGGCTGTCATCACTCTCAAAGGCGTCGTTCGGCCACTCCACATACTTGATGAAATTCAGGAGGTACGCCGCTTTGATTTCGTGCTCGGAATACTGTTGGGCTTCATTGGTTTCCTCCGCGGAATAGAGCGGTGGGGGCAGTAGTCCGCCGAGGCACAGCAGGAAGATGGTCGCCCAATATCCCGCCCGTACCCAGGGGCGTTTTGAAGTCGCGCCTAGAATTTCCATGTCAGTTTCCCGTAGACACCCCGCTGCACGTCGGTCGGCAGGGTACCCACAAACATGGACTCAAACTCGCCGTGAGCGGTGTCCAGGAGATCGTGGCCCACGATGGAGACTTCCAGGTCGTCCGTGGGGCGCCAGCCCAGTCGGACGTCCAAGGTGAGGTAGTCATCGACGCCGAGGGAGGGCAGTTCATCCACATACCGGAAGATGACATCCAGCTCCGTATTCCGGGGGAGGTCAAAGTGGTTTATGATGGAGGCCTGCTGCTCGGGTGAGCTGTCATCAATACCGGCTGAAATAAGATCCACCGAGGCCGCGTCGAGCCTTAGATCCATCTCCAGAAAAGCGTAGTTAAATTTCATGGACCACCAGGGTTTCAGACGCCAGTCGAGGGTGGCTTCAATGCCGTAGGTGATACCCGACAAATTGTTGCGGGTCCGTGCGGGTACCAGGAAGTGCAAGGGAAGGGGATTGCTTTCCAGCAAGGGAAAGCCCAGCTCAATACTTCGCAATTTTTCATAGCGGTTGTAGAATGCCGCGATATCGAGAAGGAGGGAGTCGGTGGCCTGTACGCGGTACCCCAACTCGAAGGAAAGGAGTTCTTCGGACTCGAAGTCTTCTCCGACAAGGGCTACGAGGATGCGCGGGTAACCCTGCGAGGCGACACGGCCCCCATCTTCCACGAGGGAGGGGGTTCGGACGGCCCTGGATATGGCGGCCCACACCGTGTGCTGATCGTTGGGCGTCCAAGCGAGACGAAGACTGGGCTGTATCTCGATCCCCGTGAAGTCGTTGTATTCCAGCTTGGTGCCTGCAGTCAGCAGGAGGCGGTTTTCAATTAAGGTGATACGATCCTGGATGAAAACGTTCAACAAGCGTCGTCGCTGTGATTCGGGGGAGACAGAGACGAAATCGGTGCCGTCGGTGCGGTCATCAATGTAACGGAGGCCAGCGCCCACCAGGATTTCGTGGCGCTGACGGGGTGGTAATTGGTACTGGACTTCCAGATCGAAGGTGTTGCGATCCTCGTCAATGGTGAATATGTTCGATTCAGAGCGATCATAGTATCCCTGAAGGGTGAGCTCGGCATCGTTGGCAAAGCGCTTACGCCAGCGCCCAAGCAGGTTGCCGCCGGAGAAATAAGAATCTTCGTCATGGATACGCGTATAGGGGAATTGGAATGACGGGGTGGCATAGGTCTGAGACGTGTCTACGCCAAAGAGATCTCCCTGCAACGTCAGGTGGCTATCGTCCCACTCCCAGTCAAAGCGCGTGCCGATTCGAGCGGATAACCAGGCGTCATTCGCACGATCTCCCGATTCGAAAGCACCGTCGTCATGTTCCGAGAATTCGCCATAGACGCGGTAGTGACCATCTTCCCCGACGGTGCCGCCATACCGGAGGGAGGTAAAGAATTCCTCTTCGGTGCCGCCACCGATAGTAACCATACCGCCCTGGGTGTCGCTCGCCGCCTTGGTTACAATATTGATGACCCCGTTTACGGCGTTGGCCCCCCAAAGGCTGCCGCCCGAGCCGCGAATGATCTCAATACGTTCCACATTTTCGAGCATGACATCCCGGGTTTCCCAGTAGACGCCAGAGAAAAACGGGGTGTATACGCTCCGTCCATCAATCAATACCAGCAGTGAATTGGCGTATCGTCCGCTGAAACCGCGGGAAGATACGGACCACTTGTTGGCATCCAGACGGGCCACGTGTATGCCCGGAACGGTGCGCAGCAACCCGGGGATACTCGTGGCGGTGGAACGGCGAATCATTTCCGGGGTGATGACGTGAACTGCTGCTGCCGCATCTCGGCGCTTTTCGGTGCGCTTGGAAACGGACGAAATCTCTACGTCGACGAGATCCTCAAGGCTCATATCGGCCAATTGGGCGAGCGAACTCTTCGGCGCCTCGGCTACGGCACTGCCCGTTGCTGCATAGAGACAGGTCATTGCCACGACAACGTACCCGTGACACAACCGGAAGGATGGTCGAACCATTGGAACAAAGCTCCTGTTGTCGCAGTTGCTCCAGGTACTTGCCGACGCGCCAGCACGGGGGCCAGCGATTTCCGCGACAGGGATGTACCCGGCCACACCGCACCGCGAATCCAGTATTAGTTGTTACGTCAACAGATTACCGTTTTGCGCCCGGAAATTACAAGGTTCATGATAGGGAAATGCCGCGTAGACGCAGTGCATTACCCACCACGGAGACCGAACTGAGACTCATAGCGGCAGCCGCTATCATGGGACTCAGCAGAATGCCGAAGAGGGGGTAGAGCATGCCGGCGGCGATCGGCACGCCGAGGGCGTTGTAGGCGAAGGCGAAAAAGAGGTTCTGGCGGATGTTTCGCATGGTGGCCCGACTCAGGTGGCGCGCGCGTGCGATACCCGCGAGATTGCCCTTTACCAAGGTGACGGCCGCACTTTCCATGGCCACATCGGTGCCCGTGCCCATGGCAATGCCTACTTCCGCCTGGGCGAGGGCGGGGGCATCGTTGGTTCCGTCGCCCGCCATGGCCACTTTATGGCCTTCGGCCTGGAGTGCCTTAACCTGCTCGAGTTTGTCTTCGGGCATGACGCCCGCATACACTTCGTCGATGCCGAGCTCTTTGGCCACCGCTTGGGCCGTCGTTTCGCTATCCCCCGTGAGCATGACAATCCGCAAGCCTTCCTTTCGGAGTGCCTTCAGCGCGTCCGGCGTGCTTTCTTTGATGGGATCGGCGATACCGAGGAGTCCGGCGGGCTTGCCGTCTACGGCGAGGAATACTACCGTTTGTGCCTTTGCCCGCAGGGACTCGGCTTCTTCGGAAAGATGCCCATGTTCAATGCCCTGACTTTCCAGCAGGGCACCATTGCCGAGGAACACGGCCTTGCCATCGACCTGCCCTTTCACGCCCTGTCCCGTCACGCTGTCAAAATCCTGGGCGTCGGGCAGGGTGATATCCCGTTCTTTGCATTCCGCAATGACGGCGGCAGCCAGGGGGTGCTCACTGCCTTTTTCGAGGGCACCGGCAAATCGGAGCACGTCTTCTTCGCTGAATTCGCCTTGGGCCGATACGGAGACGACCCGGGGCTTGCCCTCGGTCAGGGTGCCGGTCTTATCCACCACGAGCACATCGACCCGCTCCATGGCTTCCAGCGCTTCGGCATTGCGCAACAACACACCCGCCTGGGCACCCCGGCCCGTGCCCACCATGATGGAGATGGGTGTGGCGAGCCCCAGGGCGCAGGGGCACGCAATAATCAGCACGGCGATGGCGTTTACCAGCGCATAGGCAATGGCAGGGGAAGGCCCCACCAGCAGCCAGACCGCAAAGGTCACGACGGAGGTTGCGATGACGGCCGGCACGAAGTAACCCGCGACCGTGTCTGCCACTTTCTGAATGGGGGCGCGGCTTCGCTGGGCCTGTTTGACCATATCCACAATCTGGGAAAGGGTCGTGTCCGCCCCGACGCGATCGGCGCGCATGATGAAACTGCCTTTGCTGTTGACGGTGCCGCCTGTAACGTTGTCGTCGACGGTTTTCTTAACGGCCATGGGCTCGCCGGTGATCATGGATTCATCGATGCTGCTTTCCCCTTCGAGGACAAGCCCATCGACGGGTACGCGCTCGCCGGGACGTACCCGGAGTCGGTCTCCCTGCTGGAGATCGTCCACGGGCACATCTTCTTCGTCGCCGTTTTCCTTGATGCGCCGGGCTTCGCGGGGCGCGAGTTCGAGGAGGGCGCGAATGGCACCGGCCGTTTGGCGCCGGGCCTTGAGCTCGAGCACCTGGCCCACGAGCACGAGGGTGATGATGACGGCGGCGGATTCAAAGTAGAGGGCCACCTGGCCGTTGTGCCCTTGAAAGCTTTCGGGGAAAATCTGAGGGAACAGAGTCGCCACCACGCTATAGACATAGGCCACGCCCGTGCCTAGAGCAATGAGGGTAAACATATTCAGGCTGCGGTGGACGACGGACTGCCAGCCCCGCTGGAAAAACACCGCGCCACCCCAGAGGACGACCGGCGTCGCCAGGGCCAATTGCACCCATTTGAGCCAGGGCTTCCCGAGCAGGTGTTCCAGCGGCGGAAGCATTTCACCCATGGCGATGACGAAGATGGGAAGGGTCAACGCAAGGCTCACCCAGAAGCGACGGCGCATGTCGTCCAATTCGCTCGTGTCCTCTTCGCCACCGTCGTCCCCGTCCAGGGGTTCCAGGGCCATGCCACACTTGGGGCAGGAGCCCGGTCCTTGTTGCTCCACTTCGGGATGCATGGGGCACGTGTAGGTGCGCGTATCGTTCTTGTCGACGGACTCTTTTTTCGCCGGGTTGAGAAACTTCGCCGGGTCTCCGGTGAATTTATCTTTACACCCGGCGCTGCAAAAGTAATAGGTATCGCCCGCGTGTTCTGCGGTGTGTTTCGCCGTTTCGGGATTTACGTCCATGCCACAGACGGGGTCTTTTTTCGTAGAAGCCCCGTGGTGGTCATCGTGTTCCGAGTGGGAAGGGTTCATGGGTGCCTCGCTTTTGGGTTGGCCGGTGTCGCGCGCAGCAAACCGAATGGGTCCGCACGAAACCCGGCGTGGGAGGACAGTGCATCATCACATCGAAGTGGGGGTGGGCCTTAGCGTTTTCCGGGGCCCGCGTAGCGGATGAAGACATCCATCAGCTCTGCAATCTTCTCATCCCGCTCCGATTCACTGCCCGAATCGAAGGTGTCTTTCACGCAGGTGGCCATGTGTTCGCCCAGCACCAATTTACTGGTCTGGGCCAGGGCGGCCTGGGCGGCGGAGAGTTGGAGAAGAATATCGACGCAGTATTTTCCTTCTTCCACCATGCGCCGTACGCCGGCAATCTGGCCTTCGGCCCGCTTCAGGCGGTTGGCCACCTGTTTCTGTTTCTCTTCATTCAACATGGGGAGAATCTCCGGTTAATCTCTACCTGGATTATATACCCCCGGGGGGTATCTGTCAAGGAGACCGTTTCATCCCGTTGGTCATCCTTGTAACCGCGTCGGCCCCTCGCTAGAATCAGGGATGGACGAAACGATACCAACGGAGCAGCTGTGATGAATACTGCGGACGCCGCTACCTTCTATCGCGAAAACGGATTCTACCTGCACACCACCCCACTCATGGATGGGGCGGCCATTGCCGACACCATCCGTGGCATGGAGGCTGTGCGCGACGGCCACTATGAAACGGGAACGCCCCCGGAAGATTCCCCCTGGAAGCCGGGAAACGATCCCCGCACCCTGTGCAAAATAGAAATGGCCCAACAGAGCAATCGGGCCATCATGGCGGCGGTGGCCAATTCCCGTCTGGGTGCGCTGGCCGCCGAAGTCACCGGCGCATCCATGATTCAGGCGTGGTGGGTCCAGCTCTTGATGAAGCCCCCCGTGGCGCCAGCGGGTACTTTCAACACCAATGTGGGTTGGCATCAGGACGGCCAGTATTGGACCTGTTGGGAGCCCGGCAGCGAAGTCTTCACGGCATGGCTCGCCCTGAGCGACGTCACGGAAGGGGCGGGCGCCATGCGCTTCGTCCCTGGTTCGCACCATTGGGGGCTATTGAATCAGGGCGACTTCTATGGACAGGAGCTCGATGGCCAAATACAGGTGCCCGAAGGCAGGACCTGGAAGGAAACGGTGTGTGCCCTGCCACCGGGGGGCGTGAGTTTCCATCACCACCTGACACTCCATGCCAGTGGCCCCAATACCAGTGCCTCGCCCCGCCTGAGCCTGGCCATCCACCTGCGCACCGAGCATTCCACGCCGAAGCCGGGCCCCCGCGAGGGATTGCTTGAATTCCTTGACGTCCAGGAGCGCTGCCCGGTTATCTGGGAGCGATGATGAGAATTGTGAAGAGCCCCAGCGGGGTGGCATAGAAGTCTTGGAGGTGATGCTTGCTTCGTTCTATGTCGCCCCGCTGGGACTAATACTGGCGTGATTCCACCAATACCCAGGACTCGCTACGCTCGCCGCTGGGCTACGATATGTCGCCCACTTCGTGGACTATATGAACCCGTTTTCGGGGCCTTTCTCATACCCCGGACTCTGGCATTGTTTGCTGGTTCGGTTAGCGTTCCGCCCGGCTCCATCAACGCTCAGATTAAAGCTGTCATGCGGCGTCTCGAGGCGGCTTCGGACGATGAGTTCGATGGGGCGCTGCCG